>NZ_SJXI01000010.1:0-25476 GCF_004337455.1 Parafrankia sp. BMG5.11
GGCAACTCCCAGGGCTCCGGCACGCTCGCGGTTTGACGGGTAGACCGGGTCAGATCTGATTTGGTGTGGGTCGGGCTGGTAGTGGTTGGTTCGTGCGGGTGGTCCGGTGGGACCACGTGTCGTTCACAGAAAAGCAGGCACGCCGCTTGTAGATCACGGAGGTGTCTTATGTCTTCGTGGTCTGGAGTGCGGCGTGCCTGTGGGCGTATTGTCGCGCGCCGCGGCCGAGATGCGCCCTCGCCCTCACCGGTGCTACGTGCACGCACGCCACAGCGTCCTACTTCCACTCCCGCGTCCGCGGCCAATGGGGCATCGAAAATGAGATCCACTACATTCGCGATACTGCCTGGCGTGAGGACGACGATCCGACCTACACCGGGAACACGAATCACGCTTTCGCGAGCCTCCGGAACCTGACCATCGGAATCCTCCGCCTCAACGGCAGGAGGAAAATCAAGGAAACCCTGGAGGAGATCGCCGCCGATCGCAACGTGACGCTCGGCCTCCTCGTCACAGCCTGTAGCGAATCAAAACAGTGAGCTACCTCGCCGGAGCCCTGGGAAACACCCCTGTTCGAGCCCTGGCGGGCCTGCGGGTGACTCGCAACGCCACCGGTGGGTTCGAGCGCTCGTCGCAACACTCCCGCCAGACGAGGGGTGTGGAGATGGGACGCCGTGGGCGGAAACGGCAGTCGGAGGTCGAGACCGAGCACTGGAGGCTGGCGCTGTCGGGGTGGGGACGGCGGCGGATCGCGACGCTGCGCGAGCAGAGCCACAGCATCCGGGAGATCGCCCAACGGCTCGGGCGGACGGGTCGACGGTGGGTCGGATTGTGGAGCTAACGCACCACAATAAGAACCGCTCGGTCTTGGTTCAGGATCCCGAAATCACCATCCGCCCGGTCTCCAAGCGGCTCCTGACCAAGGACAATGCTGGGTGAGCGCCGGGCTCGCAACATCATCGATTGAACCGAACGCGTGTTCCGCAGGTCTGGTGGGTCCGGACGCCCCGCTCCGTCCGGTGATCGCGATCGCAGGCATGGTCGAGCTGAGGCCTCTCAGCTCCGACGTCGGCGACCGCGTCATCGGTCGCGCGTACCGTCCGCGTCGGAGCTGGTGCTGAGCCGGGGTGCGGTGGCGCTCCAGTACGGCTCGGCGCAGGGCGATCCTGGGTTGCGTGCGCGGATCTGTGACGTGATGACGATGGAGGCCATCACCGACGCCCATCCGGACAACGTGGTGGTGACCGCCGGGTCGCAGCAGGCGCTGGACCTGCTCACCCGTGTGTTCATCGATCCCGGCGACGTCGTGGTCACCGACGGGCCGACCTACGTGACGGCGATCAACACGTTCGCGGCGTACCAGGCACGGATCGTGCACGTTCCAATGGACGGCGATGGCCTGCGGTCCTCATCCCTTGACGGCCTCTGCGATCTGCCGGGCGGCCTGGGCGGCCGTGAGGTGCGTGGTGTCGACGACCTCGGCGGCGCCGTGCAACCAGGGGCGGGCTGCCTCGGCGTAGGGCTCAAGGTGGCCGAGACGGAACGGGGAGACAGCATGCTCGCCCAGGATGCGCCCGTGGAGGACGTCTTGGTCGGCATGGAGGACGAAGTGCCGAACCGGGATGTCATGGTGCGCGAGGCCCGTGCTGATCTCGCGCCAGTACTGCTCAACCAGGACCGTCATCGGCATCACCAGGATGCCGCCGGTGTAGTCGAGCACGCGCCGGGCAGTCTCGACGACGAGCGGGCGCCACGGCGGCCAGTGCTGGAAGTCGTCCGTCGCGGGCAGGCCCGGCGAGATGTCCATGAGCGTCTCGCCCACCTTCTCGGCGTCGAACACCCGTGAGTCCGGAATCAGCTGCTGCACGAGGGCGCTGGTCGCCGTCTTGCCTGCGCCGAGGGTGCCGTTGAGCCATACGATCACGGGGCCCGATGCTTACCACTGCGGGCCGTACCGTCCTGCCGGCTCTGCCCCGGACAGCTCGTCCGCTGAGCGACTGTGGTGTGGCCGTTCCGGACTCTCTGTCGCACCTGGCGACCATGATCGTCGGTGTCGTAGTCACGTTGATGCTCTTCTTCGACTTCGGGAACATGCTCGCGCTCGGGCCGGTCTGGCGGCCAGTACGTCCAATACCCAGGCAGGGTTGCCCTCGGTCAGTGCGGCTGGTCGAGTTGGCCTGCGATGAGTGGGAACTCTGCTTTGAGGAGCATCAGCAGTTGCTCCTGGAACTCCCGCAGCGCGATCGTGGCGATTCGCCACACGATTGGCCGGTCGACCTCGAAGTATGCGTGAATGGCGATGTTGCGGAATCCTGTGACGGACCGCCACGGCAGCTCGGGCCAGCGCCCGCGGATCTCGGGGGAAACACGTCCAGCCGCCTCGCCGATCACCAGGAGTTTCTGGAGGACGGCGCTCTGGATCAGATCGCTCTCCAGGAAGGCGGCCTCGTCGACTCACTGGACGAACGCCGTCGCGGCGACCACGGCTTCGATCATGTCACGAGGTAGAGCTCGTCACGCCGCATAGAGGACCCTGGCCTCCGCGAGTACCTGGTCGCGGATGACCCACTTCAGCCGGGACTTGGGCACCAGGTCGACGTGACGACCGACGATCTTTTCGAGTTCGTCTCGGAGGTCGACGATCTCGAAGCCAAGCGTCGAGTCGGGCGCCAGCACGTACAGCAGGTCGACGTCCGAATCGTCGGTGTCGTCGCCGCGAGCCACCGAGCCGAAGACGGACAGTTCGGCGACGCCGTAACGCCGGCACACCTCGGCGATCCGGCCGTCGCGAAGGTCGATGGCCACACCGCACATTATCGCCTGCGACTGCCACGACATCGCCTGCGATTGCGACTGCCACGACCGCATCGCACAGGCCTGCCTCTGTCGGGTACGCAGGCAGGCACATCATGCGCCTGGCCATGGGCGCTTCTGGGTTGCGGTACATGGTCCGCCGCCACGAGACGAGTGCTCAGCGATCACCGCGGGCCGGCCAGAGCGTCAAGAGCTGCCGGCCAGCCCGCGGCCTCGACTCACCGGCACCAGCCGGTCGCGGGCGCGTCCGGGAGGACGGTCTCCATCTGCCGGAACCGGCGGGTGAGGTAGGCGTCTCACCCGGCAGGTATCATCATTCTTCTAAAGTGCTAGGAACCTAGTGAATTGAGACGCTAGATGATCCAGTTCCATCTGGACCAGCGGTCAGGGCTCTCGCCGTACCTGCAGCTGGTCCGCCAGGTGCGGCAGGCGCTGCGGCTGGGCCTGCTACGTGAAGGCGATCAGCTCCCCACGGTCAAGGAGGTGGTGGCGCTGCTGGCGATCAATCCCAACACGGTGCTCAAGGCCTACCGAGAGCTCGAACACGAGGGTCTGGTGGCTGCCCGGCCAGGGATCGGCACGTTCGTGACGGCGACGCTCATCGACGCCTCGCTCGCCGCGCACGGCCCGCTTCGCCAGGAGCTGCGACGTTGGCTGATCAAGGCCCGCAACGCCGGCATGGACGACGAGAGCATCGAAGCCCTCTTCATGACAACCTTCCGGACCGCCGTTCAGGAGGACATAGCGTGACCGTCGCGATGCAGGCCCAGTCGCTGGGCAAACGGTACGGACGGCGCTGGGCGCTGTCGGACTGCACCCTGGACATCCCGGTCGGGCACGTCGTGGGACTGGTCGGTCCGAACGGAGCCGGCAAGTCCACACTGCTGAATCTGGCCAGTGGCCAGCTGGCACCCACCACGGGCACCATCACGGTGCTCGGCGGCCGGCCTGGCTCCGGCCCCGCGCAACTGGCCAAGGTCGGTTTCGTCTCGCAGGACACCCCACCTATGCCGCGTTGAGCGTCGCCGACCATCTGAAGCTGGGCGCCCGTCTCAACCCCGGGTGGGACGACGGACTGGCCCGGGAACGGCTCCGCCGGCTCGGCCTTGATCTCAGCCTCCGGGCCGGCGAGCTGTCAGGCGGGCAGCGCTCCCAGCTCGCCCTCACCCTGGGTATCGCCAAACGGCCCGAGCTGCTGATTCTGGACGAGCCGGTGGCCGCGCTGGACCCGCTCGCCCGCCGCGAGTTCCTGCAGAGCCTCCTGGAGGCCGTCGCCGAGCAGGGGCTCAGCGTGGTGCTGTCGTCCCATCTGGTGTCCGACCTGGAACGGGCGTGCGACTACCTGGTGGTGCTCGTCGACTCGCGGGTCCAGGTAGCAGGCGAGATCGAGGACCTCCTGGCCACCCACTACCGGCTCACCGGCCCACGTCGTGCCCCTGACCGGCTTCCCGCCCACCAGAACGTCATCACCGCCAGCCACACCGACCGGCAGAGCACCTTCGTCATCCGGACCGACACCCCGGTCCACGACCCCTCCCACACCGTCAGCCAGCTCGGCCTGGAGGACCTCGTCCTGGCCTACATGAGCTCACCCGGCACCGACCGCGACCGCAGCCCCATGATGGCGGTAGTCCGATGATCTGGCTGACCTGGCGCCAGTTCCGCGCCGCGGCCACGGCGGTGTTCGCCGCACTCGGCGTTCTCGCCATCCTGCTCGCCCTGCCAGGCCCGGGCCTGGCAGACAACTGTTCCGACGGGATCGCCGCGTGCACAGCCCAGGGCGGCGAATGCTCCGACTTCGCGCGGCGCTTCTTCGACGAGCACGAGAAAGCCTTCCTCGGAGTCAGCGCGGTCGCGCTGCTCCTGCCAGCCGTCATCGGGCTGTTCTGGGGAGCTCCGCCGGTCGCCCGTGAGCTCGAGGCCGGCACGCACCGGCTGGTGTGGAACCAGAGCATCACCCGCACCCGCTGGCTGGCCGTCAAACTCGGTCTCGTCGGCCTGGCCGCGACGACCGCGGCCGGGGTGGGCACCCTGGCAGTGACGTGGTGGGCCAGCCCGATCGACAGGACCGCCGACGGAAGCTACGCACGGATCTCGCCGCTGCTGTTCGCCGCGCGCGGCATCGTCCCTGTCGGATACGCGGCCTTCGCGTTCGTTCTCGGCGTCACGGCCGGGCTGCTGATCCGCCGCACCCTCCCCGCGATGGCCGTCACCCTCTCCGCCTTCGTCGCCGTCCAGATCGCCATGCCGCTACTTGTCCGGCCGCACCTCGCCGAGCCGGTCCGCTCGAACACGGAGATCTCCGAGTCGAACTTCCAGAACGTCCTCACACCACAGGACGGCGGATCCCCGCAGGTGACACTGGGGACACCCCAGACCGAGGACTGGATCCTGTCCACTCGCATCGTCGACGCGTCCGGAGGCGCCCCTGACGCGATCGCACTCTCGCCGTCAGGGGCCTGCGGCCAGCACCCGGACTCGACACCACCGGTCATCGAGGAGTGCTTCGCCGAGATCAACCGGCTCGGCTACCGACAGCAGGTCACCTACCACCCAGCCAGCCGCTTCTGGCCATTCCAGTGGTACGAGACCGGGATCTACGCCGCCCTCACGCTCGCCCTCGCCGGACTCTCCTTCCGGTGCATCCGACGCCGCCTGTCCTGACCCGGCAGACTGCCGGACCCACCGACACCGTCCACACCAGCGCTGGTGAAGGCGCTGTCGCTGTACTCCCCCGTCCGCAGCCAGCGATGGGCAGATCTGTTGCACGACGCGGTGGCGGCGCTCGTCATCGCCGCTCGCGGTCACCGGCAAGCTGGCGTAATCGTGAAAGGCGGCGGCGTTTCGCCTGGTCAAGAGCCCATCCCCAGCGGACGGGCCCCTTTCCAGCGGCGTGGAGCTGGGGGACTCGAACCTCGCCCGAACACCCCCGGCCCACAGGGCAATCGCGCACGTCGGGGTCCGGGGGCTCGGCCCCCGGGCAGACATAACGAAGACGCCCCCATGCCTTCTACGAAGGCATGGGGGCGTCCAAGTCGAGTGGACGTCCTTGCGAGATACTCCAACACCCCTGGCATGCTCCGCGATCTTCGGACGCTCTGCACCGTCCTGGCCGAACTTGGCGATCAGGCTGACGAACCCGGCCTGTCTGGCAACACGGGCCAAGGCCGGCTGATCGCCAACCGGCAAGTCACCGAGCGTCTCAGCCCTACCGACATCAAGTCCTTGATCGATCTGTATCTGGCCGGTACGACCGCCCGTGCCCTCGCCGAGAGATTCAAGATCAGCCCTACCTCAGTCAAGAGACTCCTGCGAGAGCATGGCGTCCGACGGGGTAGCCCACCGGCCGAAGCCGCCTGACCGGCTTCCCAGAGCCCGGCTGCCTTCACGGTGGCCGGGCTCTGTCGCGTCAGGACCAACATCACCTAAACAGGAAACCCACCCATGGAACACGCACCATCGAACGAAAGGATCATCAACCAGGCGGAGATTCTTCCTGAAGAGTCGTCGCACGACGAGCGCCTGATCAAGCAAGGCATCGAGGCCGCCGCCCGCGAGGAGCGGTCCGTCGACGACCGCACCGCCCGCTACATCGCCGGACAGCTCCATGGCGGCCAGGCCAGCGCCCTCTACAGTCTGGCCAGCACCGGCAACATCATCGAAGACACTGTCTACTACGAGATGTACGAAGATCTCGAAACCCAGACACCGGAAGTTGCATCCTGGGTCGAAGCCCTCCGGACCTACTGCCTTGCCCGGGAGGACAAGGGGTCGGTTAAGGGCTGGGCCGAGAACGCCGCCATCCTGGACCGCATCGACGCCACCCGCGAACGGATGCGGGTGCTCGGCGGGATCGCTGTAGCGCCGGAACTGGCGGCAGACGCCGATGCGTCTCCGGCCGCGGGCCACGCCATCCACCCCGACCGCCTGGACGAACTGTTCGGGGAACCACCGGACGAGGAGATCGGCCGGGTGGATGAACTGGGCTGGTTCGGTCTGATCATCGACCACGACACCGGCGGCGGCACGATTACCTCCCAGGACGAGCAGGGCTTCCGGTACGTCTGGGAGACGGACGACGGCGAAGCTCTCGACCAACGGTGGCAGGCCATCCTCCGCGAGTACCGAACCTATGAGGATTCGCTCGTTGACCTGGAACGCCGGGACCAGGCCGCCCGCCTCGAACGGGTCGGCTACGCCTGCCCGGAGTGCGAAGAGTCGATCATTGAGCAGGTTCAGGGTCTCGACCGGGCCACCTGGGAGCACGAGGACGGCGAGCCGCTCTGCCCCGTAGTCGGGCCCGACGGATACCAGCCGGCGCAACCGGGCGTCTGGCGGGACGGGGAAATCCTGCCGTTGGCCGGGGAGGCCGACGGTGACGACGCCCATGGCGGCAGTCCCCGGGTGTACGTAGCCAGCTTGGCCGACTACACCAACGGTGACCTGCACGGCCGGTGGATTGCTGCCGACCGGGACGTGGAAGATCTGGAGAGTGCTGTCGCCCGCCTCCTGGCGACATCACCGGCCCGGCGGAACGGCGAGGAATCCGAAGAGTGGGCCGTCCACGATTATGAAGGCTTCGAGGATGACGTCACGTCCACCCTGGGCGAGTGGCCCTCGCTCCAGGACCTGAGCAAGGTGGCCAAAGGCATCGCCGAACACGGCCTGGCGTACGGGGCGTGGGTGGCCTACCTGGGCAAGGCGAGCGATGAGCTGGTGGACCGCTTCGAGGAGTTCTACCGGGGCGAGTGGGGCTCGATCACGGACTACGCCGAGGATTACCTCCAGGAAACGGAGTTCTACCGCCTCCTGGACGACCTACCGGAATATATACGGCACTACGTCAGCGTCGATGTTGAGCAGTACGCCGAGGATCTGACGAGCACCATGTACGTAGCGGATACACCGGAGGGCGGGGTGTGGGTGTTCTCCGTCTCGTAGGGTCGGAGGTCACGAATCAGCGGCCAGTTCAGTCCGGGTGTCGGCAGCCAGCTGGTTGATCCAGCGCTCGTGCCGGTCAAGCTGGTGGCTCATGGCGAGACGCTCGTGTTCTTCGACCTCGTGATCCTTGGCCAGGGTGTCCAGGGCGCCGAGGATGGAATCTATACGTGCATCCTGCCTGTCGAGGCGGGCATCGAAATGAGCCGTGACCTCGTCGAAGCGCTTTTCCATGTACTTGAATAGTTTCGTAAATTGATCGTCGGACATAACGGTTTTTAGTATGCACCCGGCCGGCCAGGTGTGCAAGGCCTGTTGCGGGCCGTCGGCGGGCTAGCCAGGCCACGAATCAAGCAAACGTAAGCAAGGAACCAAGCATATGACAGGAGAATCTATACATCGCCAAGGAGGTGAATATTACAACGAGGCACTCGGCGGGCCAGCCGAAACCGCCGGCGTACCGCCACGGGAGCCGTACGGGAGTCTGCCCTACGCGCCGCCGCACATTTTCAGCCGCCTGATCCCGGGGACGGTGCCGGGCGCGAAGCTGGACCCGGAAGACATGGCCCGGGTGACCGAGCACGACTGGGAGGAGATGCAAAGTCTCGCTAAGCGGTACGGATGGGCTGTCGATCGCTCTCACTCACGGAAGCGGATGGACGGCAGCGCCACCGTACAGCGGGACGGCTACGCCCCCTACGGAACCGATGACGTCACCGACGACATTACGCAGGACGCGATGCTGCTCTACGCCCAACGGCTGAAGTCGATCGAAGCGAGCTGCCCGGTTGCCGAGACCGACGAAGATACCGGCCAGCCGGTGGCCTGGCACTACACCCGCAAGGACGGGAAACGCTCCGTCGCCACGCGGGAGACCCTGTACTACTGGGCAGTACACGATGCGGCCCAGCGGAACGGCTACCGGCGGCGGGACGATGAGAACGGGAACGGCGGAAGCGAGGCCGGCGGCACCTTGACGCCCGCGCCAGGCGGCCCGGAGCCGGGAGAGAGTGGAAATGACCGGCCGGCGGCTGTTCCTGGCGATGTGCCTGGCCCTGACGGCGCAGCGGAAATCCGCGGACAGGTAGCCGCACGCTCGCGCGAGCTTGGGGCAGTGGCGCTGGCTCTGGTCCGGAACACCGCGCTGGCCAGCCAGAGCGAAGTGATCTGGCGGTTGGCCTTTGGTGACGGCCGCGACTTTCCGGTGCTGCGTCGGCTGCTTCCGAAGGCCGAGCAAGCGGTCGATTTGGGCCGGGCGCCGGTGCTGACCGAGACGGCAGCGGAGCTGCACGGCAGCCGGTCGCGTCGGATGATTATCCGCACGAGGAAGGCTGCTCGGAAAGAGTGGGAAGAAGTGTCTCGCCGGGCAGATGAAGCCCGTAGCGAACTGGCCAGGACAGAGACCTTGAAGGCCCACCTATAACCTAAGGAGTGGCACCAGGGTCGCCAATCCTATGGCGCAGGCGACTTCGGCCAAGGCGCGGGCCAGATGGTTTGTGTGCTATTTAGCAGCATCACGGAATCTTTTACCATACCTGAGTAGCCGATCCAGTGAAGAATTAGAAGCTGAAGGTAGGTTTCCAAAAGTTGCCAGGCTTCAGTCACCAGATCTTTGCGACCGTACAGGATCTGTGGATCTTTCGGATGCATCAACTTGTGACGGACCAACGCCACGGCGTTCGGGCCGTCGAGTGGTTCCTTCTTTTCGTTTCCATGGAGGGTGACGAACTCCTGCAAGAGCGGCAGGCTGGCCGGGACATCAAGGGGCACCGAGGCGGCGTCCAGAGCCATTCGCAGCCGTTTGCTGGCACTCAGCCCCCAGTCGTACTGCTTCTCGTCTGCGCCGTCTTCGGTGACATTGCGCTGCCAGCCGAGCTGTTCGAGCGCCGCAAATCCTACGGTGATCCGCTCCTCTACGAAGCCGCCGTGCGTCGACGCCAGATAGCCCTGGATTATCAGCTTGGCTGCCATTCCCCACTGTGGATGGAGGGCACGACAACCCACCCGGGCGACAATATCTTCGATGGGTTCAAGGTGCCTGCTCCACCACCGATATACACCCTTAATCTTATCTGCGCGCCGCGAGCCCCATTCGCGCCATACAACCACGCCGGAGTTGTCCACTCCAGCGGAGAGACTTGGCGACGCCCAGCGACTGAGCGCAAATGAGGCGGCGAGTTGGTATGCGAAGAGCGCCGGCTCCAGTTCTTCGGGAGTAAAGGGTGTGCGGTCAATACGGCGAAGCGTAGCAAGGTGCGTAACCGCGAACCCAAGGCTTTCCCTGAGCTCTTCAATGGTATCTTGAAGATCGGGTCTGGCGTCTATAACCATCTCCCAATCACCCATGAACCACCGTTGCCGTCCGCGCCAACGGTGCCCGGCAACACCTTCGGGCGGATCTAGTGGTAGTCCATTACCCATATCGGCGAGGTTTACCCAGCGAATTTTTACGTAGCTGGCCGCTTGATCGGATCGCCCGGCCAGGAAGCTGCGACCTATCGAGCCTCGGAGTGTCCGGTTACTAGTAGGAAAACCGTCCAGCTTGTCAAGGAGCGTATCGGCATAGGCATCGGCGGACTTCAAGATAAAGCTGTAGTCACCACTGCCGTAAATCAAATTCGGCGGCAGATCCTCATTGAATTCGGCCTGCCATCGAAGACGATGGTCCGGAGCCCAGCATGCGGTCATGACGAGACGGCACTCCAGGCCCGTTTCCTGCTCGATCGCAGCGCCATCGTAAAGCACCTCATTGGCGCTCGTCCGGCTCAGCGTAAAGATCGCCGGGTCGACCGAACTGAACTCGTCGACAGCATCCAATGCTTCGCCCCCGTTCATGCGGATCACGCTGATTAAGTGGATCATACCCTAGGGGTGCGGCATACAATATTTCATCCCAACCCCACCGGCTTTCCCTTCAGCGCTAAGAGCAGCGGATGCCGCTGCCCGTACACGGGCCGGCTAATGCTCCATCGCCGCGGTAGAGTACGATCACGCACGTGGAAGAGCTGCGCAAGGTATACGGGGATGCGTTCCTGAAGTATGTGTTAGATCTAGAGGACCTCAGTGTCACCAAAGATGCGCTGAACGATGGCCAGCGGCACGCTGTTGACCGGCTAGTGCAGGCATCACAGCACGGCACGGCCGACGATGAGCATACGTTTCGTTTGAACCTCCAGCTTTCCTTTGGAAACTACGATGGTACAATCGGTACGACTTGGTGTTCGGCGCTACGCCAAATTAGTGGTGGCGATAGACCTCAAGTCAACACCGCCGATACTCTACTTGGCCAGTTGCTGGAATTGGGCATCGAGATCTGGCCGGTATTCCTCCTTCCGGAACCAGAAGACTGGCCGCTTACTATCGGCGGCATAACTCCAAATACATTTTCACACCCTCTCACGACACTACTAAGACAGGCGATACTTGACGACGCGGCACTTCAGAAACTTTTTCCCGAAGTCCCAGAGCAGATCAGCGATGATCGAGCCACTCTGGGTATACACAGCGCTATAACCGTTTCGAACGGACACAGCGGAAGCCGCCAACTGGCGACCTTGCCAGATACCCTGCTAACCGCAGCCCGGTATCGCCAGATCCTGCACGGCAGCGAAGACATTGACAGCTACCTGGGCGAGATTGAGCAGGTATTGGATGAGTCCCGCCGCCTAGCTTGCGGCGAGGAAGTCCAAGTTCCGCGCTTGGTAGGTCTCAATGGCCTACGACTCCCCTCCGGAGATGAGTTCGTTACACCATTCGGCACTATCCGGCAGGCGCGCGATTCCGATCGCATTCTCCTCACTACTCCAGGCATCCGAGGGTTTCACTCTCAAAGCATGCTTGAGACAACTCACCCGCTCAAGATTCTCGACATTCGCAAGTTTGAAGACGAGGCTCCTGCGACTGCGGTGCGCCGCCTGGAACGCTTCCAATCGGTGTTCGACGGCTACCAGAAGCGCACCGAAGTCAACCTCATGATGGCTCGCCTCGCACTATTGCTGGCCTCAGATGGCAATACGTTTATCGCCCCTGCCCCGGCAGCTTGGGCAACCTTGGACCCTCTCAGCCCCTCTCCACTACAGCACTGGATGCTGCAGCAGGCGGAACCCTCAGGAACGAGCATTCTTGATCCGGAGGCGATCCAACGTACAACAACCTGGGCGAGCCGCATCCGTCCGGAAGAAGTGGAACGGATCGAGATCGGCGTTAAGCGTCTACTCTCGGCGGCGAGCATTCGGGGTGATCTCGTTGACGGATTCATCGACGCCGTGGTCTGCTGGGAGAACATGCTCGGAAGTTCCAGCGAAAGTACTTTCCGGACATGCGGCGCGATGGCCTGCCTACTGGAGCCAGATGACTACAAGGCCAGAATCGACCTAACGAAGAAGCTGGAGAGCCTATACGGTCTCCGAAGCAAGGTAATTCATGGCGCTCGGGATCTGAATTTCCGGGAAGCAAAGAAACATCGAGACGACGCTATCCGTTACGGCCTGGAAGCGATGCGGCGACTACTTGAGCTACCGAGCATCCTGAAAGAGAAGGAGTCTTCTGTCCGTGGAAAAATGGTGCTCCTCTCTTCCGGGTTCGTGAGCCTCGAACCGTCCTGAGAACCGGGCGAAACCCGGGAACGCTCGTCAAGGAGGTCTCTCCAACCCGCCCTCATGTGCGGGTCTGCGCTACACCACGGTCTGCTTCGTGTGCAGGCAGCAGCTCCCGCTCCAGCACCCACGCGAACGCCACCCCGCTCTTCGGGAACACCCAGCCGTCGTAGCGCACGCTGACGGTGGGTGGACTGGTGCCCTTCGGGCTTCGAGACACCCGCGTCGGCTGCGAGCCGGCGATGAAGTCCAGAACGTTGACGTGCCGGATGCCGCAGCCGCCGTAGGTGAAGTCCACGTCGACGCCCTTGCATGGTGCGCCAAAGTCAAGGTAAAGCAGGTGTCCGTGCTGCTGAACCAGCACCCGGTAGGTGTAGGAGATCTCGACCTCGCGCTTGGCGTCCGTCCGGCCGCCCACGGTAACGGCGAAAGACTGTCCGCCGGAGCGCTTGCTCCGGCGGGTCGGCCATGGCCGACCGTCAACGGTGAACTGGAGTAGCTCGAAGGCTTCGGGTGAGGTGGCGTCGATACCAGCGACGGGCTCGAAGTACCAGGCTTCAATGGTCGTGGGGTCGAGCAGCAACTCATGGTACTCATCAAGATCGGAAGTGCAGGCGAAGCGGCGGGTGGACTCGGCCAGCTCGACGCGGTACTCCCGGCGGATGGTCGCCACGAACATACTGCCCTCGCCCGCGGCCGGCCCCTTGATCCACGGCATGAGGCTGACTGAGACGCGCATGTCCTGGCGGCGTTCGGTGGAGGCGGTCACCTGGTGGCGAAGATCGGCGTAGAGGTCATCGGCCAGGGCTTGGTTACCCAGCTGGATGGCCAGGGTGTTGCGGACCACCCGGTCGAGGGTCTCCGGCGATGCCACGTTCACCAGGGCATCCGGGGCGAAGGCGAAGCCGTCGATCACGGCGTCACGGATGGCCGGTGCTTCTTCCTTGAGGATGCGCCGGAGACGTTCGTTGGCTCGTTCGTCGGCGTCGCGCTCGTTGATGTACTCGAAGGCCACGACGATCAGGCCGCTGCCGAAGAGGGTCGAACCGAGTTCGGAGAGGGGCAACCAGGCCAGCCACGGCACAGCGGCCGGGAGATTCGCCTGCTGTCCCAGCGCCAGCAACGCCACGCCGAGCACCGTGAGGATCACGGCCAGCAGAGTGAGCTTGGTGCGGTAGAGGCGTTGCAGCGGCGTCATGTACAAGATCAGTTTACCACGTTACTGATCTTGCTCGGAAACGCGAAAGGCGCGGCGCTCCGCCTGTGGCGGTCGGAGCGCCGCGCCCGGCGTACCGCGGGTGGGCAGGCTCAGCCGCCCGTACCCCCGCCGCCCCCACCGTCGCCGCCGTGGGCGTAGATCTGCGTCGTCATGGCCATCACCTCCGAGAGAGTTGCCTCGCTGACGGCTGGACAGCCACGCTGCTGGCTCGGCCGATCCCCGCGTCACAGGGACAAGCTCAGACTAGATGCAGAGTCATGGGACGTATATGCATGGGACGTATGGTCTCTGGATGCAGAGGCGCTAGACATATGGGGTTGGGGTCGTCATGGCGACCCCTCCGCTGTCCGCAGCCACCCAGGCGTTCGGGGAACGGGTGCGTGCCCGGCGGCATGAGCTGGGCAAGAGCCAGGAGCAGCTGGCCGACGACTGCGGGCTGCATTGGACGTTCGTGGGTCAGGTGGAGCGAGGCAAGCGGAACATCTCGCTGCACAACATCCTGAAGCTGGCTGGGGCGCTGGAGATCGATCCGGGAGAGCTGGTGCGGGGGTTGCGGGCATCGGCCATCTGACCTGGGGTGTCGCGCCGTGGCAGGGTAGTTACAAGCCTGTCATTCGAACACGTAAGCTAATCCCGAGCACGACGAACCCGGCTCGGAGGTACCGACCGGGGTCGGCCTCCGAACCGGGTCCAGTGCCTTGGACAGCCTGACGACTCTACCGGGCTTGGTTGACCAGGCGTTAACAGACGCGCCAGGTCACTGAGCGTGGGGTACTTCGGAGCGCTGTGCTCGGAGAGGTTCGATTGCATGATCGAGTTCATCGCTCGTCGGATGAACGGCCGTAATGAAGATCACTCGGGCATCGCCCAGCTGAAGTGGATCGAGCGGCAGTCGGGCAAGACGGAGATCAGTAACGTCCTGCCCATCCTGGTCGACTTCGTCCGGGAGCACCCCGGACAGTCCGGCGTCCAGGGCAAGTCCGGCAAGTGGGTTGATGTGGGAGTGGTCGAGGCTCAGCCGCCCCACCTGCGGTCGTATGCCGATGGTGTCTACACGAACAACCTGCTGGAGCTGCCGGAGTTCTAGCACTCCAGACGCCCGTGGGGTCGTGCAAGCCAGCGGCCCTGCGGGTGTGCAAGCATGCGCTCTCCACGGCCGTCGCGCCCTTCACGCAGATGCACTGACAGGGGCGGTATCGGCAGCATCCACTGCCATTACATGGCCGCCAGCCTCCTGGATCTCCACCTCAATGGCCTGACGGACTGGCTGGGAGGGCGTGGCATCGCTGCGCTTCGACCTGTGAGGCCACGGGGAGAGCGAAAGCCGCACGGAGGAGACGACGCTGACGGGTCACCTGACCGACATAGGCGTGGTCCTAGACCGGGTGCGGGAAGAGAGTGGCGCGTCCATCCCGAACCTGCTGGGCACAAGCTTCGGCGGCGACCTCGCGGCCTACTACGCGGCGAAGCGTCCGGACGAGCTGTCGCGCCCGGTGCTACCAAACCCCCGGCTTGATTAGGAGATCGAGGGGGCACAGCACGGCTTCGCGGTGTACGACGACCCTGTGTATGTCAATCCCAGAGCCAGCAGTGGCAGGCATTAGCGATCCTGACGGTTGCCGATTGGCTCACCAGGAACTACTGTAATGAGTGTCATTCTAGATCTTATCGACAAGCTTCAGAAATCTTGTCCAAGTCACCCCTGCCGGGCGGCGCTCCGCGGGCAACTCTAACTCTCCCGCCAAATCGAGAACTTTGATGTATTGATGTTCACCTGGAAGGGCGCGACATGTACGAGTGGACAGCAGTGCGGTCAATTCGTACGCAATTCGCTCACCCTCACCCGGCGAGCGTCGGTACATCTCGGCCCGCCCAAGGATAAAATTGCGCAGCACGTCCATTCGGCCATCGAGGCGTCGGCCGCCGTTCAGATATGAAATGATGTTTTCTACGTTCGCTTGTTTCACGAAATATTTTACGCCTTAGCTAACCCAAATTGTACTCCCCAAAATGCCCCCAGGCAATGCGCCTGGGGGCATTTTGGGGAGCGAGGGATCTTAACGGTTGATGTAGACGTTGCCCTCGACGTCGCGGACGTAATCGTAGACCGTCTGCCCGTTCTCCTCGTGCTGGACCACGTGGCCGTGAGCCGCGCCATCGCCGGGACCGTTGAAGTAGATGTTGCGCCGGCCGTCTTCACGCTCCTGGTCGCGGAAGGCCGTACTGTCGTAGGTGCTCATTGTTACGCCTCTCTACCTGCTGGTGATGCCGGATAAATCCGCCACCGGCCGGGCGGGCTGCTCGACTGGCCTCAACGTTGCCACCAAAAACGACGAAGCGGGTCCTACATACAGAGCAGTTCAGGCAGCCCTCCTGCGTGCATGCCCAGAGTCCTACCGGTAGTGTTGCTACCGTCCAGTACGCCCTGGTGGGTCTGCATGTAGGAGTGTGATCATGAAATGCCCCTCATGTGAACATGAACCAGTCAAGATCATCGATACCCGCGCACAGGAGAGTGGGGAGGTCGTCCGGCAACGGCGTTGCCCACAGTGCGCCGCGAAGTTCACGACCGTCGAGCGCATCTCGGCATTCGGACTCAAGGTTGCGAAGGCTGGCGACCGGCCTCCCGAAGACTTCTCGCGGACGAAGCTGCGGCGGGGGATAGAAAAGGCGGCGGCGGTTTGGAGCCTTGGCGAGAAAGACCTGGATGCCATCCTGGACCGAGTCGTGAAGCGCCTACGACCCAAGCCCAATGAGATAGTCAGCTCCAAGGAGATCGCGGAAATTGTACTGCGAGTACTTGCGGGAGATCGGCCGGCACTGGCCATCACCCGAACCCGCTTCGCGATGGTGTCCATAGGTCGCACATCGAGGGCCACCAGATTCCACGGCGTTCATGACTTTATACGTTGGCTTGAGGATGAGTACGGAGCTCCGCCCGTAACTCGGCCTGTTCAGACACCCTCTGTGGTCGTGAAACGGAACGGTCACACGAGGGAGGAATTCTCCCTCCAGAAACTGGAGCGAAGTATTGGCATTGCTTCTAAGGGGCGCGGTTCGGACGGTCAGGTCGAACGCGACGCCACAGCAATCGCCGTACAAGTGGCCGGCGAGCTGCACGGCCAGGCAATCGTTACGTCGCAGCAGATTGCCGGCGAAGCCTTGAAGATCCTGAAGCGTCGCGACCAGCTCGCGTATCTGCGCTATGCCTCAGCAGTCAAGCGGTATCAATCCGTGGACGATTTTTGGCGTGAGGCCTTCGGGTTGTTGGAGAGTTAGAAGTAACGGCAGAGGTCTACGCCCCAGCGCCACCCGCAGCTCCCGCGGCCCAGTCCGCCTCTGCCAGGATACGAGGATCTTCACGACCCACGCTACCTCCCGACTGGTAGAGCGATGTGCTGGTCATACCTCACGCGCATAGCGCCGTTCCGCTACCGGACTCACTGTTGCGGCAGGCGCCCCGGGCCGGGTCGAGCCCACTCCTCGGCCTGGGGCGTCACCCACTGCGACAGGATCGAGGGGCAGATGCTCGGGACCGTGTACGGTTACATCCGCTTGGATGGCGACGACCAGGCCGAGGAAGATCACCTGCACGATCAGCTGTCCGACCATGCGACAGCTCAGAGCCTGGTACTGGCCGATGTGTTCGTCGACCGGAACACACCGCCGGCTCGGATCGTGCGGCCGGGTCTGACGGAGCTGCTGGTCCGGCTCAGGCGTATCGAAGGCTGCGGGGTGCTGGTCGCAAGCTTGGATCATCTGTCGCCGTCCCTGCCGGTGCGGCAAGCCATCCTGGTAGAGATCAGCAACGTCGGCGGCCAGGTGCTGGAAGTAGCGACGCGGCCGGCGACGTCGCTGCGGTAGGTGAGAGGCTGCTTGCGGGGCCGGTGCTGGTCCAACAGCCCCATCTGCCAGAGGATGGGCAGTGACGCTGCACGATGCACGAAGGAGTGCCATGCCCGCGCACGAGACCGTGACCTCGCTCCGCACGTTGGACGGGTTGCAGCTGGCGGCGACGCTGACCACGCCGGAGGCGACGGCCGAGCGCGCCGCGGTCCTAGTTCACGGCGGCGGTGTCACCCGTGAGGAAGGCGGCTTCTTCGCCCGCCTGGCCGCCGGACTGGCCGAGGCCGGGGTGGCGTCGTTGCGCTTCGACCTACGGGGGCACGGGGAGAGCGAGGGTCGGCAGGAAGAACTGACGCTGTCATCCATCCTCAACGACATCCGGGTTGCCCTGGCCAGTGTCAGGCGAACCACCGGAGTCAGCCGGATGACCTTGCTTGGCGCGAGCTTCGGCGGCGGCGTCTGCGGCTACTACGCGGCGAAGCGCCCGGCGGACGTGTCTCGCCTGGTGCTGCTCAACCCACAATTCGACTACAAGTGGCGCACGATCGATAGCCGGCCATACTGGCACGACGACCGCATCGACGACGAGGCCGCCCGGACACTGGACGAGCAGGGCGCGATCACCTTCACGCCGACGCTCAAGCACGGCCGACCGATGCTGAACGAGGTTTTCTGGCTGCGGCCGGACGAGGCCATCGGAGAGATCACGGCACCGACGCTGCTTGTGCACGGCACGAAGGACACGCTGGTGCCCATTGAGTCGACGCGCACGGCCTTGGAGAAGTTCACGGCAGAGGCCCAGCTAGTGGAGGTGGAGGGCTCGCAGCACGGCTTCGCTGTCCACGACGACCCCCAGTACCTCCAGCCGCAAAGCCAGGAGTGGCAGGCGTTCGTCATCCGGACGGTGGCTCAGTGGGTGATGGATGGTTCGTAAGTCTCCCTGTCGTTCTTCTCAGGAGCGTCTCACTCCATGACCATCCAATCGGTCCTCGGCCAGAAGTTCGCCGAGTGGGACGAATGCCTAAACGGCAGCGATCCCGAAAATCTTGATACGAACTCAGTCTCGCACGTGCTCTACGCACTGTACTTCGATCTCTGTGCCTACGAAGCGTACGCGGCAGTAAGGAGGCGAAGCGCGCCGGATAACCCGCTCGCGGCACCCATGTTTGACTACCTGGTGGGCAGCGGCTACGTCCAGAAGCAGGTCGTTCGCATTCGACGGCTTTGCGAGGCTCTACCAGCAATCCGCCCGGATGGAAGAGACAACAGCATCTACTCGCTGCGCCGGATCGTCGATGACATGCGGCGACTTCGCAGCGAGCGGGTGCTGACGAGCGACAATATCTACGCGGTATACGCTGCACAAGCTCACGGTGGGGAGATATCCCGAACCGCACTCGACCGCCTGTGTGACGCTCAAGGACTACTTCACAAGCGGATCACCGATGAGCTCAGCAAGAAGGTTTTGCCCGACCGCAGCACAGAGCTGCGGGCGATCTACGACTATTCCAACAAAATGGTCGTGCACTCCTCGTCGCAATCCAGCCGTCAAGCGCTCGGCCGAGATCTGGGGCTGACGCTAGCCCAAGTCAACAAGGTCATTGGCGATCTTACCGAGGCGTTCTATCTTTGCCACCGTTTCGTCTGCCTCGCAGACCATAGCCCGATGGTTGCTCTTGGCTGGGAGTTAAGCTTCCAGGATCTCGGCGACGGCGACCTCGAAATAGTTCGCGAAGTTTATTCCCGTATCGAGCAGCAATCCGAGGAGCACAAGGCTCAGGCCTACCAAGTACTCGGCCTGTGGTAGGTCGATCCACGGTTAGATCGCAAATGGCGGGCGGTTCAGCCTATGCGAGCATCGCTTCCCGGAACTCCCGCGGCCCAGGACGTGAGCGCCACGGCGTCAACGTCCGTGCCACGTCCGACAAGATGGCCGTCGTGCGCTCCGAACTGGTTGCCCGCGCGATCCGTAAGGCATCGAGGCCGACAGCCGCGGCGTCGTCCGGGTGGCCGCTGAGGGCCAGCGCTGCCGCCCGGCGCGCCCCGAACAGCCCGGTATCACGGCGCGACAGGCTGTTCTCCGCCAGGATGTCGGCGAAGATCCCGGACGCCCGTTCCGGTATGCCAGCCTCGGTGTAGACGGCGGCGGCACGCAGTTGCAGCGTCGCCGTGGTGATGTGCAGACCGGTGGCGTTGGTGTCCGGCGCGGTTTCGCCGAACGCCACGCGGGCGGCGTCCAACTTGCGCTCGATCACGGGTAGCGGTTCGCCGTGCGTCGCCAGGGCCAGTGCCTCCTGCTGCAACAGCTCGGCCTGGACAGATGGCGGCGCAGCTGGGCACACGCGGCTGGCGGCTTCGGCCAAGGTCAACGTCCGGGCCAGGTCGCGGCTGTCGTAGGCCATCTGCGACTTCTTGACCAGCACGTACGCCTGCATCGGGGCGTCTTGGGCTTCCTGCGCCCACTCCATCGCCCGGTCGTACCAGTGGGCGGCTGAGGCCGGGTCGTGGAGATCGCGGTACAGCCAGCCGGCGAATTCCGCGCCGTCTGCTCCGACCGCCAGCAGCTCTCGCCGTACCGCCGGCCGGACGTCGCGGGCGTGCTTTTGGATCGCGTCGAGGACACCAAGCACCATCGGCAGGACGCGCAATGGCCCGAGCTGGCCGTCGTCGGCCTTGCAGCGCTCGAACTGCTGACCGAAGAAGCCGACGACCGAACCGTCCAGGTAGCGGCGGGCGTCGTCCAGCGCGGCGGCCATGTGCTGCATCTCGTCCAAGCCGGCGTACGGCAGAAGCTGTGCGGCCTGCCGGCCGGAGGGTTCACCGCGGCTGGTGGCCAGGCCGGGCGTGCCCCTGCTGTCGGCCGTCAATCCGCCGAGCATGCCGTCCAGGCCATTGGCCTTGGCGGCCTCGGCGTCGATGGGCAGCATGACCTCGCGGCCGTTCAGCAAGATCGGCATCAGGAGGGGCGGCGCTGCATCGGTGGCAGTCCGCCGGTCGCGTGACGAACCGGGAAGGTCGAACCACAGCAGCTCGGCCGGGATGCCGAGGATCTGGCTGTAGCGGATGAGCTTGCTGAGTTCCTCGGGCGCGCGGCCGTTCTCGATGCGGCTGAGCTGGGCCTGCGTCAGGCCGAGCCAGGTGCCGACCAGTTCCTGGGGCAGCGTCTGTGGGTGGTGCGGGTGGTGGCGGTAGGCGAAGATCACCCGGCCCATGTGCCAGGTGGCCAGGGCGTCGCGCATCTGGTCGAGCGCCCAGAACTGTGGCGGCACGGTGGGCGGCCGGGCGTGGGCGTCCAGGGTGGCGCTCTGGCACGGGCTGCACATCGCCAGCGGGTTGTCGGCGGCAAGCCGGTGGCCGCAGCGGGCGCAGTGCCGGGGGTGGTGCACGGTCGTCATGGCCGGGCCATCTCCCCTGCATCGGGCCAAGGTCAGCACCATGACGCTAACACCGCCGGTAGCAGGGGCTATGCGTCCTGTGCATGCCGGCCACCGTGCGGCGGCGTAGTCACCGCGCTTCCTGGGGCTGACGCTGAGGCCGTTCCTGCTTCCACCGACCCGCAGTCCACAGGAATGCCACAGGCGGACACGCCGCGTCAGTCATAGCGGCGGCCCGCCGGCGGCATCCCCGGCGTGAGAAGGGGTTGCCCGTGACCCTCGCGTTGGCCGTACCCGTCTTCGGCCCACCGGCAGTAGGTAAGACGACGCTGACCGCGAGCCTTGGCCAGATGCCGGGGTGCACCGTCTTCCGACTCCGGGAACACGTACCGGCGACCATCCTGGCGGCCACGGCCACCAGCGCCGAACGCCTCGGCTGGATTGACGACTTCACCGTGGTCACGGCGCTGCGTAGCTACGTCGACGCCGCCGTCCAGGCCGGCGAGGCGCACACCGTCTTCTTCGACAACTTCCCCGGCAACGGCGCGCAGGTCCGCCTGTTCCTGGCGGCGCTCCGCCAGCACGCGCCGGGCTGCGTGGTCTCCGCCGTGGAACTGACGGTCGACGTCACCACGCTGTACCGGCGGGCCTTCCAGCGCCGGGTCTGCCACCGCTGCGAACGCGACCCCATCCGTGATCCTCGCCTGCCGGCCGTGCCAAGTGCAGATGACGCCCAGCGCTGCGCCCGCTGCGGCGGCATTCTCCACCCCCGCCGGGGCGACGCGCCCCGTCTGCTGCGTGCCCGGCTCAACCGCTACCGCCAGACCGCCGATGGCATCCGCCAGGCGTTCACGGCAGCCGGCGTCAGCGTCACCCAGCTTGACAGCGGGGTGTCCGCCGACCAGACCACCGACGCCGTAACCGTCCTACTCACCACCAGGAGCAGCCGCTCATGACCACCGTGCACCTTGACCCGCCGCGCGTCCGGACGGACGACGACTACGGCCACGCCCGGATGCCCCGGCGGGCCGGTATGCCCGCGCCGGAGCGGATCGAGCGGATTGCCTACGGCCGCTTCCGAAATGTCTACCTGTACATCACCGAGGCCTGCCAGCTGCGCTGCGAGCACTGCTACATGGGCGAACGCCTCGACCGGGCGCTCAAGATGCCGCTGCCGGAGATCGCCGAGGCACTGGCCACCTGGCGGCGGATGGGCGGCAGCAAGCTGACCATCTTGGGCGGCGAACCGACGCTGCACCCCAACTACGTGGATGCCATCCGGCTGGGGCGGCAGCTCGGCTACGAGGACGTCATCACGACCACGAACGCCCAGAAGCCGGCGGTGCGGAAGTTCCGGCAGCTGACCCCGGAGGACTTCGCCTACGTCCAGGTCAGCCTCGACGGCGGCAGCGCCGAGACCCACGACGTCGTCCGGGGCATGGGCACGTTCGATACGGCGCTGGAGACGGCGGCCGAACTGACGAGCCGCGGCTTCGACACCCGGATCATCTGCACCGTCAACCAGGCCAACCGGGGCGACGCGCTCAAGCTGCTGGACATCGCCGACGAGATCGGCGTCTCGCTGGTGAAGTTCCACGTCTTCTCGACGATCGGCGTGGGGCACGGCAACGCCGACATGGCCATGAGCCCCCGGGAGTGGGTGACGTTTTGCGACGTCCTGAACCAGACCGCGCCGGACTACCAGACGCGGGTCTGGTACCAGCCGACGTACGCCCGCCGCGACCAGATGGCCCGCTACGCCGCCGAGGGCTACCAGGGGTGCATCGGCCGGACGCTGGACCGGATCTCGATCTTTCCCGACGGGCGCTGCTACGTCTGCTCCTACCTGTTCGACACCGACCTGCACTTCGCCCGGATGCAGGACGGCCAGGTGGTGCTCAACCGCGGTGACAACGAGTTCGACCTGTTCACCCGGCCGCTGGTGACGAGTGCCTGCGGCGGCTGCAAGGCCTCAGCCTGCCAGGGCGGCTGCCCGGCCGAGGAGCTCGTGATGGGCGGCTCGTCCTGCGCCGCCGAGCCCGACATCGTGCCGGTCTGCCGGCTGTGGAAGTCCAGCGCCAAGCCGGAAGACTGAGGAGAAGATCCGGATGGAACACGTCATCGAGCCGCTGCATGCGCTGGACTGGAACGACATCGACGCGGTGGAAAGCGCCACGCGGAAGGCGCTGACCCAGCTGGCCGACGATCCGGAGCTGGTGCGGGCAGCGCTGCTGGGGCTGCCGGACCGGCCGGAGCTGCTGGCGCTGTGCGAGCACTACGACATCCTGGACAAGATCGTGCTGTACCAGGACACCGCCGGCCTGCGGGTGCGGCTGCACGTCTTCCTGCCGGGCTACTTCGACCGGCCGCACAACCACCGCTGGTCGTACGCCAGCCTGATCTTGCGCGGGGAGTACCGGCACTACCTGTTCGGCGACGTCGATGTGGAGGCCGAACCAGAGCCGGGCAGCCTGGCTGCGCTGCAAGTCCGCCAGGAGCAGGCCGGCGACACCTACGCCCTGCACCATGCGATGGTGCACGCCGTGGTGGCCGAGCCGTTCACGGTGTCGCTGGTCATCCGGGGGCCGGCCGTCAAGGATCGCTTCCTGGTCATGGATCGGAAGACCGGCGAGCGGTGGTGGCAGTTCGGGGCCGCAACGGAGTCGGCCGGCGAGGCGGCGCGGAAGCGGATGACCCGGGGACGGCTGGAGGAGCTGACGGGGTTGTTGCGGGAGTGGGATTTGTTCTGATCGACTCATGCCGACGCAGGTCTATCATTCAGATCATGGTTGATGCCGATCAGTGGACCCCGTGGAGCCTGAACCAGGAGCGCCTTGCGCGTTCGATTGTCATCACCAACGGATGCGCTGACGGCGCAGCGCAGTGGCTGAGGATGACGCGCGCTGGCGCCCACAATTGGCTGCGGGGGCGGCTCTCGGCGGCCGGATACGCGGGAGCCAACCTAGCGATGGGAGGATTCCCAGCCTCGATGCAGGGATTACGGAGCCCATCCGGTTTCTTCGCAATCGTCGACGGAACATTCGCGCTTGCACTCAAGAGAGATCGTGACGACGCAAACAAACCCGTGGCTATTCGCTGCCATTTTTCTACGGAATGGTTGCGTCTCAATGGGCTTAGTGATTCTCTTCCGGATGCCTTCAGTCTTCGGGGTAGAGAACTCCTTGATCACATCGAGTTTTCGGGTCACTGCATCGCACGTTTCCAGGAACGCTGCCAGGGTGATCCGGACCCGCGAATCGCGGAGGGTCAGCTTCGGCGAGCGATCAGTCCGGAGGCCCGTGCGGTACCACGCCTCCCGAGTTGGGCCCGATCTCTGGAGGTTCGAGACCTCTATGTGGTCGGTGGTGACGGCTACTGCCTGCCAGTGCAAAAGAACGGCGCCGTTAGACCATTCGTGGCACTGTCGTGCCTACATCGGACGATGAACCCCTCAGACTACGGAGCACTCCCGTTCCGCTCCGTGCGATGCGGCGGCTGTGGACATGTGAACCAAGTGCTTCGATCAATGGTGCAGGAACAACCGCGCTGCACGACCTGTCAACGCAGGATGCGCGTCAGCTTGTAGAAACATGGGGCTTGCGGGACTACTTTCAGTGGCGTGGGTGGATGAGTAAGTACAATTCCAGTCTAGATCCTCTACGGCTGCGGCTTAAGCGAGGATTTCCATCTATCAAAACAGGCTTCACAGATTCAGCTTGCTTTTAGGCGACACTGCTGTCGTCGCCGATCGGGTGTACTCGACACCGGCAATACATGAACGCAAACTCAGCCAGGCCCGGCAACGGCTCATGGTGGGCACACGCGCAGCGCAGCCCACCACTCGCGGTAGCCAGGGCCAGGGTGTCTGCCATCGGCCAGCGGTGCAGCAGACCGTAGATCAGCCCGCCGGAGAAGGCCGCACCCGCGCAGTGCGTGTGGCGCACCTCTACCTCGAAGGCCGGCGCGGTCACCAGGCTATCCGCATTGGCGGCCACCGCGCCGAATGCTCCAGCCGTGGCCACTGCCCACGAAGCCCCCGCCTGTGCTCCAGCCGTGGCCACTGCCCACGAAGCCCCCGCCTGATCGACCAGCGCCCCGGCAACAGCCGGGGCGGTTTCGTGTTCGGCGTCATCGACGTTGGTCTGGATGACCAGGCCGGGATAGCCCTGGACGGCAGCCGCCACGGCCGGCGACAGGGCCGAACCACCGAGGTTCACTAGCAGCGGCACTCCGGCCAGCCGCGCGGCCTGGATGGCCCGGACGGCCGCGGGCTCGATGAGCTGGTAGCAGTCGATGTAGGCAAAGGACGCTCTGGCGAGCGGTGCAAGATCGACCGCGGCCAGGGCTTCGGGGACGCCGGGCAGATACGGAAACCAGGTGCGTGTGCCCCGGTCGTCGGCCACGATCACGATCTGCGGCGTGGCCATGCCGGGAACGACGTGGGCGGGAACGGCCACCCGATGCCGGCGTAACCACACCCGTACCTGATCGCCCTGGGTGTCGTCACCGATGTCGTTACTCAGCACCAGCGCCGGGACGTCGAGCGCCACCAGGACGGCAGCAACCATCGGGCCATCGGCGGCGATGGAGGCTTCGGGCCGCCGGACTTCTGCACCATGGTTCGCCTGCGGGAAGCGGTCGACGTTCCACAGCGACGCAGCGGCCAGGCCCTGTCTGTCAGACTCCCGTG
>NZ_SJXI01000093.1:0-133742 GCF_004337455.1 Parafrankia sp. BMG5.11
CACGAAAATCGTGACAGGCTCCGTAGCTATCCGAAGGCCGACTACAGAGAGCTACTTGTCATTTGGTTCGCCATTCGTTAACGGCACACAACCGCCGCACCGTCAGTTCGACCTGCACCGACTGGTCGCCGACCGGAGTGTCGGCCAGGCACCGGTCGCAACTGCTGTGTACACGACCCGACGAGAACTCGCAGTCTGGACACGAGACGCTGCCGTCACGAGTTCTGGCGATGATGTGCACCACACCGCTCTCCGTGAACACCCGCTCCACCAGTACCGCCCTGAGGTGCGGAAACAACACCGCGACGAGGTCATCACACCGCACCACGGTCCCAGACGACGTTCAGTCACGATGCCAGAACCTCGGTGATCGTCCTGACGGAATGTGTTCCAGATCCCAGTTGTCACTGACACAGCCAGATGGGCCTTCTCGGTGTGGTCGGTCAAGGCAGGATCTCGACGTACCCGTCGGTTCCGTGCACGCGGATCCGCTGCCCGTCCCGGATCAGCCGGGTGGCCTGCTCCACGCCCACGACGGCCGGCAAGCCGTACTCCCGGGCGATCACTGCGCCATGGGTCATCAGGCCGCCCACCTCCGTCACCATGCCTACGATTCCGACGAACAGCGGCGACCAGCTGGGGTCCGTGAAGGTCGTGACCAGGATGTCGCCCGCTTCGAGATCGGCCTCCGCCATGTCAAGGATGACGCGGGCCCTTCCCTCGATGGTCCCGGCGGAAACCGGGAGGCCGATCAGGGCGCCGGCCGGCACGTCGTCGCGCTGGTACGCCCCGGTGACGGCCTCACCATCC
This sequence comes from Parafrankia sp. BMG5.11, assembly GCF_004337455.1. NCBI lineage: Bacteria > Bacillati > Actinomycetota > Actinomycetes > Frankiales > Frankiaceae > Parafrankia > Parafrankia sp. BMG5.11. The sequence goes on from NZ_SJXI01000093.1 coordinate 811, forward strand.
GATGTGAGCACCCGGGGCGGTGTGAGCGCGTGGTACGACCGGAACGCGTCCTTGCGCTGCTGGATGAGCTGGTCATCCACCTGGTTCGAGCGCACGACGTCGTGGAGTTCCTGGAACGTGAGGTAGAAGATGTCCTCCTTCTCAGGAAGCACGTTGGCCTGCACGAGGCGCTCGGCCTCCTCCAGCAGGGCCTGCTTGTAGACGAAGTAGCGACTGACGATGCCGTACTTCGGGTACTCCCGGTACCCGATGAAGGTTCTGACCCGGTCGATCATCCGCTTGGCCTCGTCGGCTTTCTGGTCCCCGTCCGGTAGGGCCCGCAAGCGTGACAGCACGTCCTGTTCCTTCTTCTGCGCCTTCTGCCGCCCTTGCTCGAAGCGCCGCTCGGCGGCGCCTGGCTCGAAGTTCCTGACGTTGTTGAGGATCACGGGCACGAGCGTGGTGGGGCGCTCGCGCCAACGTGGCCTCGTGATGTCGATCTCGCCGACGCAGCGCATGCCGTACCGGTCGAGGTAGGCCTCTATGGCGTCGCGCGCTTCGGTCCCGCCCGCGAGCTTCGCCAGCTCGTCCAGGAAACCCTCGTCCTCGACGCCCTGCAGGAACGCCACCACCTCCGACTGCGGGCGGATCACGTCCGCGACATCGAGCAGCGCCAGTCCCATCTCCGATGTGACGTTGTCGGGGACGGACAGCGTTAGCGTGTCAGCCGCGTTCTTCTCGCCCAGCCACTCCTGCAGCTTGTCGTTGAGCCACCACGTGGCCTCCATCCCCGCCATGATCGCCTGAAGGTTCAGCGGATCACTGAGGACTCGCTTGTGCTCCTCGAAGGCCTCCAGCAGGAAGTCGAACAGCGCCGGTCCGGTCGTCGTCCGGATGTCGCTCCCCAGGGCGGCGATGGACACCTGGCTGCGCTCGATCAGCTCGGTGACGATGGCCGGATCGGTCTCGATCGGGACGGACGCACCGCTGGCCGGCGGCCCGCCGGGACCCGCGTCCGGGAGCGACGGGACGAAACCGTCGCGGTCGAGGACGGTCTCCAGAGCGTCCCTGATCAGCGGATCGCCTCTCCCCATGACGTCCAGGAGGCCGGCGCGGCTCGCGGGCGAGGCCAGGCGCCGGGTGACGTCGACGAACAGCCTCCCGCCGGCCTCGTGCATCGGCACCATGGCCGTCAGCTGCCACATCGTAAGCCCCAGGGGCTTCATGGGGTCGGTCATCATCTGCCCATGACCAACGGAGACGTAGACGTGATTCTCCTGGTCGCCGGTCTCGGGGATGGGGAACAGCGTCGTGATCGGCCGGCTCTGAACGATCTGGAAGCCATCATCGACCAGGCACCATTCGATGTCCTGCGGGCGGCCGAAATGCGCTTCGATCCGCCGCCCGAGCTGCACGAGCCGCACGACCTGCGCATCCGTCAGCGCCGGCTGCTCCTGCCGCTGCGAGTCGATCGCCACTTCCTGCGTACCGCCAGCCGGCAGGGCGTGAACGGCACGCTGTTTGGCGGCGATCGCCTTGGCGACGACTTCGCCGTGTCGCACCTTGAAGACGTCCGGGTTCACCAGGCCGGAGACCAGGGCCTCGCCGAGGCCGAAGCCGGCGTCCACGGTGGCGACCTTCCGGTTGCCCGTGACGGGGTCGGCCGTGAACAGGATGCCGGCCGCATGCGGGAAGACCATCTGCTGCACGACCACGGCCATGTGGACCGTACGGTGGTCGATGCCGTTCCGCTGGCGGTAGGTCACGGCCCGCTCGGTGAACAACGAGGCCCAGCACCGGCTGACGTGCTGGAGGATCGCCGTCGGCCCCACCACGTTCAGGTACGTGTCCTGCTGGCCGGCGAAGGAGGCCGTCGGCAGGTCCTCTGCCGTCGCGCTGGATCGGACGGCGTAGGCGGCTTGCTCGCCGAACTGGGCGAGCGCGCGGGTGATCGCCGCCGCGAGATCGCCCGGGATGGCAATCCCTTCGATGGTCCGACGAATCTGCGCGCTGAGCGTGCGGATCGCCTCCCGGTCGTCCGGGTTCAAGCGCGACAGCTGATCGAGCCGATCGTCGATCGACGGCGCCTCCGCCATGATCCGCCGGAAGGCGTCCGTCGTCACGCAAAAGCCGGCCGGCACGCGGATGCCTTCAATCCGCGACAGCCCGCCCAGGTGCGCGCCCTTGCCGCCAACGACCGCGACCTGCATCTCGTCAACCTCTTGAAGATCCAACACGTACTGCTCGATCATTGCGATACCTCCGAGGCAGCCGTGCTCCGTCGCACTGCACTGGTCGATCGAATCACCGGCGCCGCCAGCTCTGTCGAACCTCTTGTTGGGCACGTCCTCATCTCTGGTTGCCTTCCCTCCGACGAGTCGGGCGGCCGCTCCGCCCAGTCGGGCGGCGCGCACACCCGCACCTCCGCCCCGGGCGCCCGCAACCGCACTGCCAGTCCCACCACTGGTTCGACGTCACCGCGTCCCCCATACGTCGACAACAACACCCGCACGTCGTGCCCTCATTTCCGCAGGTTGTGGCCTCGGCCGACGATTCTGCGGCACGACCTGGGTCTTGCCGCAAGCCCGTCAGTGCGCTATAAGTTAAGAGTGGCGAGGAGAGAGATCTCCTTGCCACTCTTTTTTGCTGTCCGCTGGAGCTGACAAGCTTCTCGCGAAGCGGCGGCGCGCCGCGTACGGCGGTACGCGTCGTTGGCCCAGGCTGATGCCCCATCGGCCAACAACGGCCCCACGCCACCCCGCCCAGGTCCTCGCCCGCTGCCCGGAACTCACCGCCGCCGACCACCTCGTCCGTGCCTTCGCCGAGGTGCTAACCACCCGCACCGGCCAGCACCTCAAGGACTGGATCGTCACCGCGAGCGCCGAGGACCTCCCGGCCTCCACTCCTTCGCCACCGGCCTGGAGAAGGACTGGGACGCCGTCATCCAGGGCCTGACAACCCACTGGAATTCCGGTCCCGTCGAGGGCCGGGTAAATCACATCAAAATGGTCAAGCGTCAGATGTTCGGCCGTGCCAAACTCCCGTTGCTCCGCAAGCGCGTCCTCTTGACCGCCGCCCGCCCATCGCCACAGTCAGTAACCAGTGAAGAGGTCTAGTGATCGTCCTCACGGAATGTGTTCCAGATCCCGCTTGCCGATTAGCGCGGGCCTGGGGCAGCCACACGTCGGGGTCGCGCCCTGCGAGACGCCGGCGCGGCTCGCGCACGGTGCTGTACGGGCGCAGCTTCATTCGTTCTCCACGGTGGATTGCGCAGCCTGGTCGGCCGGGGCCCGGGGGCCCGGTATGGAGGCCGTGGCGAGGTTGAGGCGGGCGCCCATGTCGAGGTTCACCTCACCGTATGGCCGTACGTGGGACCAGAACAGCGGGGTCAGGCCGCGCCGGTCGGTGGGCGTGAGGAGGTCGGCCCACTCCGGTTCGCCGAGGATGTCCTGGAGCATCAGGGTGTTCACGTAGACCAGGGCCGATTGCAGGATGCGCAGGCACAGCACGAACATCTCCTGCTCGTCGCGCCGGTTCGAGGCGATCTCCCCGCCCTTGCCGTAGGCGATCACGGAGTTCGCGCCGTTGGAGGACTCCATCACGTTCAGACCCTCCTCGACCTCCCGCTGAAGGTCCCGAAGCCGCAGGTAGTGGGCCACGAAGATGGTCTTCTGGGCTCGGCCGACCTTCAGCATCGCCGCGTAGGTGGGGTGGGAGGCGTTGCGGGTGAATCGCCGCAGGATCGCCTCGGTGGACGCGGTACGGGTCCGGATCGCGGTCGCGCACTTGATCATCTGGTCGTACTGCTGGGCGATGAGTTCCCAGCGGATCGGGCGGGTCAGCGCCGGAGTCAGCTGCGGGTAGGCGTCCGGCTCGCCTGCCACGGGGCGGTACAGCTTCGCCTTGTTGATCCGCTTGATCCTCGGCAGCAGGTCGAAGTTCAGCAGCCTCGTGACGCCGAACCCGATTTTCGACTGGCCGTGCGAGTCCGTGTAGTTGGCCTCGACATCCATCGTGGTGCCGCGCCGCATCGCGCCCTCGATCATCGCGGCGACCTCGGAGGCGGTGCAGTTGATCAGCTGGGAGTGGATGGCCAGCGACTTCTTCTCCACATGCCAGTAGATGGGCACCCCACGGCCACCATAGCGCGAGTGCCACTCGGTGAACAGGTTCTGGTCGTAGGCGCGCACATGGGTGGAGTCGGTGATGCCGAGCGGTGGGATGAGCCAGAGGCACATCCCACCGAATCAGGCCGTGGGTTCCCACCCGCCCCGCCCGACCGTCCGCAGCGGCGTCGCGACAAGGTGCCCGCCCCGACTCTCGCGGAGGGCAAAATTCACCGATACGACTGGATTGGCGACGGATCCTGGACCGAAGACCCGGCGCTTCACCGGCAGCCGAACGAGCCTGCGCATCGAATCCCGTCACGTTCGCCCGCACCGTCAGAGACGCCCAGCATGCCCAGCCTTGCCGGAACGCAACAGCCGGGCCAGGGTCGGCCCGCCAGGGTCGCTACCATCCTGACCTGCACATCACTTGATGATCTGTAAGAAATGAAGGTCTCGGTGGGGGCGGCGGTTCCGGGCACGACCAGGTCGGCTTGCCGCGCCCCCGAGCCCTACCGCCATCCTCGTTTATCTTCTGTGGGGAAATTTATGCGCTTAGGTAGTTTGACGAGACCATTAGGGTTGGCGGCCACGATTCTCGTGGCCGCCGCGACCAGTTGCTCGACGCTGGGAGACGGGGGCGAGGCGGCGGCTGCCTGCAACAGCCCCGGTGTCACATCCGAGCAGGTGAAGCTCGGGTTCGTCGTCTCCGACTCGAGCGCCGCGCTGTCCTCGGCCCGCTCCGGGGTCGACGCCAGGATCGGCCTGGCCAACGAGCAAGGCGGCATACACGGCCGCCGCATCGTCTACCAGTGGCGCGACGACGCGAACTCCCCATCGCAGAACGCCCGCGTCACCGAGGAACTCCTCCGGCGTGAGTCCGCCTTCGGACTTGTGACGGCCACCTCCGCGATCGGTGACTCATTGGACAGCCTCACGACGCAGGGGGTCCCCGTCGTAGGTCTCGCCCAGTCGGCCTGGGCCAAGTACCAGAACTTGTTCTCCTACCAGTACGAGCCCTCACCCGAAACCGTCGGCCGCTACATCCAGGCCAGCCGCGGCACGAAGGTCGCCTTCGTAACCACGGGGGCGTCGGCGTTCACGTTGGATATCATCTCGCGGTACAAGGCCGCTTTCGGGTCGATTGGGCTCGCCACGACCGAGACCATTTCCTACGCGAGCAGCAGTGACAGCCCAGCCCGGGTGGCCCAAAAGCTGGCCGACTTCGGCGCCGACTCCTTGATCGGCTTCACGGCTCCCCAGGACTTCGCCGCCATCGTGCACGCCACCCGCGCCGCGAACCTGAACCTCGCCACCAGCGTCTCGCTCACCGGGTACGACCGCGGCCTGTTGCCCACGCTGGGCCCAGCCCTGGCGGGAGTCTCGTTCCCCGTGTACTTCCGCCCCTTCGAGGCCGGCGGTGCCCCCATCGACCGCTACCGCAACGCGATGACGCGCTTCGCGCCGGAGACCATCCAGCCTGAGCAGCAGTTCGCAATGCGCGCCTTCATCTACACCGACCTGTTCCTGCGCGGACTCGAACTGGCTGGCGACTGCCCCACCCGTGAGGGTTTCATCAGCGCACTACGGGGTGTGACCGACTACGACGCGGGGGGCCTGATCGAACCAGTCGACCTGAGTACCAACGCCGGCCAGCCGCTCAGCTGCTACGCATTTGTCCAGATCAACCCGGCCGGCGACGCGTTCCAGGTCGTCCGCGAACGCCTCTGCGCCGACGGCACGGGCAGCTGAGAGGAAGACCGCCACCGCTGCTACGAGACGGGCACCGTGCCTTCGCCCTGCGTGAGACAGGTGCGGGGCGACGGTGACCCGAAGCAGCGTGTTCGAGGTGATCCGCTCGCCGCAGGTCCGACGTGCCCGCTATAGCTGGCACAGGAGGTCTCCCGCACCCGGCCCGGAGTGGACGCTACTCCGGGCCGGACCCGAGAGTGTGGGAGATGTACGCCGGCGGGACACGGCCGGGCGTCCCGACGCCCTACTACGGCCCCCGGGCGCTGCCCAGGGTCATTGCAAAGTCGTGTTTGTGCTGGTCACGAGGGTGATCGCCCGGTCGGGGTGGCGGGCGTGGTGGCGTAGGGCTCGGGCGATGTTGGTGAAGCCGGCGAACCGGAGCAGACTGATCACTAGGTTGCGGAGAGTGGCCATGACCTGGGGGCCGCTGCCGGTACGGGCCCGGTGGAGGTCTTCACCCAGGGTGACGTCACGGACCCAGTGCAGGCGGACCTCGATGGACCAGTGGCCGCGGATCCAAGTGGCGAGTTCGGCCGGTAGGGCGTCCTCGGCGGGCAGGGTGCAGATCGCGTAGACGGTTCACGGTGACCAACAGGTGTGCTCCGCGGCCGTGGAGGTAGTCGGCGTACGCGGTCTGCGCGTGCATCGCATCGACGGTGACCAGGACGTCGGTCAGGTCGGGGATCTGGTCGAGAACCGTGGAGAACAAAGGGATTTCGTTGGTTTTCTCGTCGACGTCGACCTGTGCCAGGACCACGCCGCGGGCGTGGTCGAGAACGCCGAGCAGGTGCACGGGGTGGGTGCCGTGCCGGGTGGCACGCATCGCCTTCCCGTCCACCGCGAGTACCCGCCGTACCCGGTGGCGCCGTGTCGGCCGGTGCGCGGCGGTGTCGACGGCGTCCAGCCGGGCCTGGATCCAGGCCCCGATCGCGGCTTCCAACGCCGTACGGTCCACACGTACCAGCACCCGCCCGGCCGGCCCCAGGCCGGCCCGGGCGTCCGCGGGCAGGTCCGCGGCCCATTCCCCGATCGCCGCGAACGACCGGGCGCCGCTGAGCATCGCACACCGCGATTGTCAGGATCAGGGCGAAGGGGTATCGCACCCCGCGCCGTCGGCGTGGGTCCGGATCAGCTGGTCTTGCCTTATGACGAGCCGGACGAGCCGTAGGAATGGTGCGGGGAGAGTTTAGAGGAGGTTCCCGGTGCGGTGTCGATGCCCTATCCGGGTCGCTCAGCTATCCAGGACGATATCGAGCCGGGTGGTGACTGCCGGTTCGGGCGTGGTCGTGTCGAGGACGCATTCGCCGAACCGGCGGATGTTCTCCCGGATGTAGGGGGAGATGGTGGCCAGGTCGTCGGGGTCGACCACCTGGCCTTCGGCGACGAGCTGGTTGACCACGCCGGTGATGTCCAGCGCGGTCTGGTAGATCACACAGTTGGCGATCAGCTCGTTTGAACTTGACGATCTTCTCGTGGTGGTCGGGGTCGCTGTGGCCGAGGATGTCGCCACCGAACATCAACCAGGCGGCGAAGCCGTGGAACGCCTCGACCTTATTCATCATCGCCGTGATGCTCTCCCGCAGCTCAGGTTCGGACAGGTAACGCAGCAGGACCAGGGTGCGCACCGCACGGCCGAGTTCGCGAAACGCCCGGTACAGCCGGTTCTTGCGGGAGTCATGGCCGAGCCGGCGCAACAGCGTCACCGACGACAGCGCGGCGGGCACGGCGGGTCCTCGCCGAGCACCGGGTGTGGGTCGCGATGACCAGCTTCGCCGGTCCCACCGGCGGTGGTTTCGCTCGCACGGCGGGCCGCTCGGCGATCTGGGCCCCCGACGGCACCCTGCGCGCCCACGCCGGCCCGCGGCCGGGCCGCCTGGCACGCACCACCCACCAGGAGCAGCCTGACCCGGCCTGACCTGGCGGAAGCGGAACCGGCCAGCGGAAATGGGTTGGCGTGGGCGGGCGGGCCGCGGTCAGGATTGCGCGGTGATCGACGACTTTCCCGACGGTGCCGGCCTTCCCGGCGGTCTGCTGCTGCGCTCTCCCATCCCCGAGGATCAGCGGCGGGTGCTGGCCGTGTTGGACGTCTGGTGGGCGGGTTTCGGGGGTGCCGCCGGGTCGCGGGAACGCAGCCTGCTGCTCCCCCGGTTGTTCTTCCAGCATTTCACCGACAGCAGTTTCGTGGTGGAACGGCCGGACGGTGCGCTGGTGGCGTTCCTGATCGGTTTCCTGTCCCAGTCGCAGCCTGAGGTCGCCTACATTCATTTCGTCGGGGTTGATCCGGCGTTGCGCCGCCGCGGTGTCGGGGCGTTCCTCTACCGGCGGTTCTTCACGCTGGCGGCCGCGCGGGGCCGCACCCGGGTGCGGTGTGTGACCAGCCCGGGTAACGCGGCGTCGGTGGCGTTCCACACCGGTCTCGGGTTCCAGGTGGACCCCGGCGACGCCGCGACGGCCGACGGGGTCCCCGTCCAACAGGACTACGACGGGCCGGGACTGCCTCGTGTCACGTTCACCCGGATCCTCACCGGCCCGCAGGAGGAGCGGTGAGGATCCGGGTGGAAGCAGTGAGCGCTGCGGGCGGGGTGCCCGCCTCGGCCGGGGGTGTGTGGTCAGTGGGGGCGGTCGGTGAGTAGGCGGGTCAGCAGGGCGGTGAACTGGTGGCGGTCGGCGGGGGGCAGGCCGGCGAGCAGATCGTCGCCGATCGCGGCGGTGACGGCGTCGAGGTGGTGCAGGTGGGTGGTGCCCTCGTCGGTGAGGGTGATGACGGTGCGGCGCCGGTCGGTGGCATCGGGGGTGCGTTCGACCAGGCCGCGGGTGCGCAGGTCGGTGAGGAGTCCGGCGGTGTCGGCGCGGTCGAGGGCGGCGCGGCGGGCGAGGGTGGCCTGGCTGGCCGGGCCGAACTCGTCGAGGGCGGCGAGCAGCGCGTAGTGGGCGGGGTGGGCTCCGAGCGCGGTGAAGGCGTGGGAGCTGCGCCGCTGCGCGTGTTTGGCGAGCTGCGCGATCAGCCAGTGGGTGGCATGTCGCAACCGGGCGGGCGCGGCGTCGGGTGACGTCGAGGCCATACCGGAAAGCCTAGCCACGGCGTTGGGGGACGGCGGCTGGTTGTGAGGGTGGGTGGTGGCGCACCGGTTCGGGTGGGCCGGCGGGTGCACGGGCGCGGTGGGCGGGAGGGGATGGCCGGGCGCGGCCTCGGCCGGTGGCTCGCCGGGCCGCGGCGCCGAAGAGTGGGGCTGTCGGGGGTGGTCGCCGGCTCTGCGGTGGGGTCGCGGCGGGAAGGGCCGGTGGTGCTGCTCATCGTGGTCGCGGTGCTGCTGCTGGTGGTTGTCGCGGGGTGGGTGCGGGCCGATCGGGCGGCGGCGCACACCCGCCCGGGCGGGGACGGGTTCCTTCACCACCCCCTATGATCATCTGCAGGTGGGGGACCGGTGGGTGTGGTGCGGGTGGGAGGCGAGCGGGTGGCAGGCGGGCAGCATGACGGCGGTGAGACCGTCCGGCGACAGGTCGGTGCCGGGCCGGCGCCGGGCGGCGATCCGACCCCGCCAGCGACCACGACCGCGGCGGCGGGCGCCGGGCGGGCCGCGGACGTGGCGGACGTCATCGACGCGACCGACGTCGTGGACGTCGTGGACGCGGTGGAGATCGTCGCGGCCGGGCCGGTGGCCGTGCCGGGCGCGGTGGGGCTCGACGGGCCGCTCGCCGGCCGGGTCGGGGACTACGCGCGGGCGTCCCGGTCGGCGGCGACCTGGCGTGCCTACGACGCCGACCTGCGTCATTTCCGGTCCTGGTGCGAGGGACGTCCCGTGCCGCTGGTCGCCGTGCCCGCCTCCGCGGTGACCGTCGCCGGGTACATCACCGAGCTGGCGGACGCCGGGTATGCGCCGTCGACGATCCGCCGTCGCCTCGCCGCGATCTCGGTGGCGCATCAGCTCGCCCATGCCGAGAATCCGACGGGGTCGGCGGAGGTGTCGGCGGTGTGGAACGGGATCCGCCGGTCGCGGGGGGTGCGCCCGGCGCGCAAGGCCGCGTTGGACACGACGTTGCTGTCGCGGGTCGTCTCCGGCCTCGACGACTCGCAGTTGGCGGATGTGCGGGACAGGGCGCTGCTGCTGGTCGGGTTCGCCGGCTGCCTGCGTCGCAGTGAGCTGGTCGGGTTGGACACCGCCGACCTGGTGGAGACCGACGACGGGCTGGTCGTGACGGTGCGCCGTTCCAAGACCGACCAGGAGTCCGCCGGTGCGCAGGTCGGGTTGGCGTACGGGTCGTACCGGCCGACGTGCCCGGTGCGGGCGTGGCGGGGATGGGTGGCGGCCGCGGCGGCGGCGGGGACGCCGCTGGCTGGCGGGGCGGCGTTTCGGGGGGTGAACCGGCACGGGCAGGTCGGCGCGGGCCGGCTCTACCCGGGGTCGGTGGCGCGGATCGTGCAGCGTCGGGTGGCCGCGGCCGGGTTGGATCCGGCGGATTTCGCGGGGCATTCGCTGCGGTCGGGGTTCGCGACGGCGGCGGCGCGGGCCGGGGTGACGGACCGGTCGATCATGCGGCAGGGCCGGTGGCGGTCGGCGGCGTCGTTGGAGTCGTATGTGCGGGCCGGGCGGCTGTTCGACGCGGACAACCCGTCGGGTCGGGTCGGTCTGTGATCCGCCTGTGAGCTGACCGGCGCCGGCCGGCCGGCGGGCGTTGCGGTGGGTGGTCGGGGTGGGTCGCGGGTGGTGGGCGGCGGCCGGCGGAACGGGGCGTGGGTCTCAGGGCGCCCCCTGCCGGTTGTCCGATGTGCCATGCTGGGCGCCGGACGGTCGGGGAGGAAGCCGGTGTGAATCCGGCGCGGTCCCGCCACTGTTACCGGGGAGTCCCCCTCAGCGGAAGGTCACGGCGGCCCTGCGGGCCGTTGGAAGGCCGAGGGTGGATGGTGATCCGGCAGCCAGGATACTTCCGCCGTCCGTGCTGGCTTCGAGGGCGAGGACACCCCGGGGAGGACATCGGCATGCCCACGACTGTGTGCGGCCGCGCGGCGACGGCCGGGTGGCGTTCGACGGCCCGTGCGGGGGTGGCGGGCCGGTGGTGACGTTCCCGTTCTCCGCGCTGGTCGGCCAGGATGATCTGCGGTTGGCGTTGCTGCTCAACGCGGTGTCCCCGACGGTGGGCGGGGTACTGGTCCGCGGGGAGAAGGGCACGGCGAAGTCGACGGCGGTCCGCGCGCTGGCGGGGTTGCTGCCGCCGGTGGCGGTGGTGCCGGGCTGCCGGTTCTCCTGCGATCCGGCGGCGCCGGTGGTGCACTGCCCGGATGGCCCGCACCCGACCAGCCTCGCCGACGGTCACGGTGCCGGCGGGGTGGGGGTGTCGCGGCCGGCGCGGCTGGTGGAGCTGCCGGTCGGCGCGTCGGAGGACCGGGTGACCGGCGCGTTGGACCTGGACCGGGCACTGGCCGAAGGGGTGACCGCGCTGCGCCCGGGGCTGCTCGCGGCCGCGCACCGCGGGGTGCTCTACGTCGACGAGGTGAACCTGCTCGCCGACCATCTGGTGGATCTGCTGTTGGACGCGGCCGCGCTCGGGGTGGCGCAGGTGGAACGCGACGGGGTGTCGGTCAGCCATCCGGCGCGGTTCTGGCTGGTGGGGACGATGAACCCGGAGGAGGGTGAGCTGCGCCCGCAGCTACTGGACCGGTTCGGGTTGACGGTGCAGGTGACGGCCAGCCGTGACCCGCGGGTACGCGCGCAGGTGGTACGCCGCCGGTTGACGTTCGAAGCCGACCCGGTCGGGTTCGCCGCCGTCTGGGCCGGCGCGGAGGCGGAGCTGGCGGGGCGGATCGCGGCCGCGCAGGCCCGGTTGGGCCGGGTGGAGCTCTCCGACGCCGCGTTGGACGCGGTCGCCGCGGTGTGCGCGGCGTGTGACGTCGACGGGATGCGCGCCGACGTGGTGCTGGCGAAGACGGCGATGGCGCGCGCGGCGTGGGAGGGTCGGGCGGAGGTCAGCCCGGATGACATTCGGGTCTCGGCCCGGTTCGTGCTGCCGCATCGGCGCCGCCGTGGCCCGTTCGACGCCCCGGGTGGGGACGGCGGCGCGCTCGACGACACGGTCGAGGAGGTGCTGCGCGACCGGGTACACCCCGGCGACGGCCCCCCGGACGGGGACGGGCCGGATGATTCTCCTGGTGGCGGGTCGCCGGGTGGTGGCCAGCGGTGGCGTGACGACACCGGCGGCGCCGGCGGGTGGGACGGGTCGGGGGTGGATGTCCCGGCGGGTGGTACCGGTGACCTCACCGGCGCCTCTGCGAGGGCCGGTGGCGAGTCCGCTGATCTGAGCGGGCCGGCGGCGGGTGGGCCTGAGGGTGTCGGGCCGGCGGGTTCTCCCCCGCCCGGTGCCGCCCTGTCGTCCGCGGCGCCGGCGGGCGGCGGTGGGCCGGCAGCGGAGGCGGGTGGCCCGGCGGGCATGGCCCGAGCAGCCCAGACAGCGCAGACGCATGTGGACGGCGGCGCGGCGCGCGGCGGTGGGCCGGCGCCGGCGGCTGGGGTTCCCGGTATGCCGTTCCGGCCGCGGCTGCTGTCCGTCGCCGGGCTGGGCGCGGGGGCGGCCGGGCGTCGTTCGGCGGCACGCACCTCCCGCGGGGCGGTCGCCCGGACCGGCGCGGACGCACCCGGGTTGCACCTGCCGGCGACGCTGCTGGCCGCCGCCCCCCACCAGCACGACCGGGGCCGCACCGGCCCGGCGCTGGTGCTCGACCCCGCCGACCGGCGCGGCGCGCACCGCCGCGGCCGGGAGGGGAACCTGGTGCTGTTCGTCGTCGACGCCAGCGGGTCGATGGCCGCCCGCACCCGGCTGCGCCGGGTCAGCACCGCGGTGCTGTCTCTGCTTGTCGACGCCTACCAGCGCCGCGACCGCATCGGCATGATCACGTTCCGGGGGGTGGGTGCGCAGGTGGTGCTTGCGCCGACGTCCAGTGTGGAGGTGGGGGCGGCGCGCCTCGTCGGGTTGCGGACCGGGGGGCGGACCCCGATCGCGGCCGGGTTGGAATGCGCCGGGGTGGTGCTGCGCGCCGAGGCGCGCCGCGACCCCGACCGCCGTCCGCTGCTGGTGCTGGTCACCGACGGGCGGGCCACCGCCGGGGGTGATCCGGGTGCGGCGGCGCGGGGGTTGCTGCGCGCGGCCGGTGGGGTCGCCGGGCAGGGCGGCGGCGCACGCGGTGGGGCCGGGGCGGCCGGCCGGGTGCGCCGGGGTGGGTTGGCGAGTGTGGTCGTGGACTGTGAGACCGGCCCGGTGCGCCTCGGGCTGGCCGGGCGGCTCGCCGCCGTGCTCGGCGCTGACCTGGTCGACCTCGACGCCCTCCCGCAGGCCGGCGGCGTCCCCGGGCGGGTCGCCTGATGGCGCCGCAGGGGCAGCCCGCGCAGGTCCCCGACGACGGGCTGACGACGCGGCAGCGCCGGGACCGTCCGCTGCTGATCGTGCACACCGGGCAGGGGAAGGGAAAGTCGACGGCGGCGTTCGGGTTGGCGTTGCGGGGCTGGGCGCAGGGCTGGCCGGTCGGGGTGTTCCAGTTCGTGAAGTCGGCGAAGTGGCGCATCGGGGAGGAGAAGGCGCTGCGGGTGCTCTCGGCCAGCGGTGAGGGTGGGACGGTGACCTGGCACAAGATGGGCCAGGGGTGGAGCTGGGTGCAGGCCCGCCTCGACCCGGCCGCCGACCCGGCGGGCGCGGCCGCCGAGGGGTGGGCGCAGATCGCCCGCGATCTGACCGCCGGCACCTACCGGCTCTACGTCCTCGACGAGCTGACCTATCCGCTGCGCTGGGGGTGGATCGACCTGGACGAGGTCCTCGCGGTGCTCGCCGCCCGACCCGACGGGCAGCATGTGGTGATCACCGGCCGGGAGGCGCCGGCCGCGCTGGTCGACGCCGCGGATCTGGTCACCGACATGACGAAGGTGAAGCATCCGATGGACGCCGGGCAGAAGGGGCAGCGGGGCATCGAATGGTGAGCGCCGGGCTGATCCCCCGGCTGGTGCTCGCCGCCCCGACGTCCGGCGCGGGGAAGACGACGGTGGCGACCGGGCTGATGGCCGCGCTGACCGCCCGCGGCCTGCGGGTGTCGGGTCACAAGGTGGGCCCGGACTACATCGACCCGGGTTATCACGCGCTGGCGACCGGCCGGCCCGGCCGCAACCTGGACGCGGTGCTGTGCGGGCCGGATCTGATCGGCCCGCTGTTCGCCCACGGGGCGGCCGGCGCGCAGCTGGCGGTCGTCGAAGGGGTGATGGGCCTGTTCGACGGGGTCGCCGCCCCTGCTGCCGGGCAGGAGGCTGATCACGGGTCGACCGCGCATGTCGCCCGGCTCCTCGACGCGCCGGTGGTGCTGGTCGTCGACGCCGCCGGGGCCGGGCGGTCGGTGGCCGCGCTGGTCTGCGGGTTCGCCGCGTTCGACCGGCGGGTACGCCTCGCCGGGGTGATCCTCAACCGGGTCGGGTCGGACCGGCACCGGCAGATCCTCACCGGTGCGCTGGCCGGGATCGGGGTGGCGGTGCTGGGCGCGGTGCCCCGCGACGGCGCGGTGCACACCCCGTCGCGGCATCTGGGGCTGGTGCCGGCGGCGGAACGCAGCGCGGCGGCCGCGCAGGCGGTGCGGCGTCTCGGTGCGCTGGTCGGATCGGCGGTCGACCTGGACGCGCTGATCCGCCTCGCCTCCTCGGCGCCACCCCTGCCGGTCGACCCGTGGGATCCCGCCCGGCAGATCGCGCAGGCCGCCACCGCCGCCGGTGCTGCGGGTCGGGTCGGGCAGCACACCATCAACGCGGGCGCGGGGGGTGTGGTACCCGGGGGGCGGCCGGTGCGGATCGCGGTGGCCGGCGGGGCGGCGTTCACCTTCGGCTACACCGAGCACGTCGAGCTCCTCACCGCCGCTGGCGCGCAGGTGCTCACCGTCGACCCGCTGCGCGACGAGACCCTCCCGGACGGCACGGACGCGCTGGTCGTCGGTGGCGGGTTCCCCGAGGAGCATGCCGGCGCGCTGGCGGCGAACAGCCGGCTGCGTGGGCAGGTCGCGGCGCTGGCGGCCCGCGGCGCGCCGCTGGTCGCCGAATGCGCCGGGCTGCTCTACCTGGGCCGTTCGTTGGACGGGACGGCGATGTGCGGGGTTCTCGACACCGACGCGGTGATGGGCCCGCGGCTCACCCTGGGCTACCGGCATGCGGTCGCCGCGGCTGACAGCCCGCTGGTGGCGGCGGGGACGGTCGTCACCGCCCACGAGTTCCACCGCACCCGGCTGAGCGTCGACCGGGCGGAGCTGCCCGGGACACCGGCCTGGCAGGTGGACATCCCACCGCCGCGGTTCGGTGACAGCGACCCCGCCGCCGGTGCCGGCGGGCGGGTGGACGACGGAGACGGCGGAGCGGACGGTACGGCGGTGGGTGGGCGACCTGAGGGGTTCGTCCGCGGCGGGGTGCACGCCTCCTACCTGCACCTGCACTGGGCGGGCCTACCCGCCGTGCCGGCGCGGCTCGTCGCCGCCGCCGCCGGTACCGCCCGCACCCGCCCATCCGGCGGCACCCCACCCGCCGGCGGCGGCGGGCACGGCCATGGACGGGACGCCGGTGGCAATCCCCCGGCGTCCCCTGGAACAACGGAGGTGTCATCGCGGTGAGCGGCACGGTGAACCCCCGACTCGTCGGTGTCGGTGTCGGCCCGGGCGACCCGGACCTGGTGACCTACCGGGCGGTCCGCGTTCTGCGGGAGGCGACCGTCGTGTTCGTCCCGGTCAGCGACGGCCACGGCCCGTACGGTCCCGCGCCGGGCAGCCCCAGCCCCACCGACCGGCCCGGGACGGCCACGGGTGCGGGTGCGGGGCCGCCGGGGCGGGCGGAGGTGACGGTGCGCGCCCACGTCGACCACGACCGGATCGTGACGCTGCCGTTCCGGATGGCCGGCGACGCCGACTACCTCGGTCCCGCCCGTGCCGTCGCCGCCGCCCTACGTGGCGAAACCACCGGCACCGCGGACGGCGCGCCCGACGGCGGGCCGCCCGGCACCTTGGCCGGCCCGGCGACAGCGCCAGACACAGGACCTGGGTCTGGGATCACGGTGGCGTTCGCGACGATCGGAGACCCGAACCTGTACTCGACGTTCACCGCCCTCGCCGCCGCAGTGCGCACCCTGCTCCCCGACGTCGAACTGGACACGGTGCCGGGTATCACCGCGATGCAGGACCTGGCCGCCCGGTCGGGCACCGTGCTCGCCCACGGCGCGGAAACCCTCGCGCTGCTCCCGCTGACCGCCGGCGTCGACGCCTACCGCAGCGCGGTCGCCGGCTTCGACACCGTCGTCGCCTACAAGGGTGGGCGTGCCCTGCCCGCCGTCCGCGGGGTGCTCGCCGACGCCGCCCGGCTCGACGGGCCGGCCGGGCACGCCGTCTACGGGGCCGCGCTCGGCCTGCCCGAGCAGGACATCCGTCCCGCCGCCGACCTGGAACCGGGCGAGACCGGGCCCTACCTGTCCACGGTCCTGGCGACGCGGCGGGCACGGTGGCCACGATGAGCCACCCCGGCCGCGGCACCGGTCAGCCAGTGGACGGCGCCGGGCCGGGACGCGGGCGGGTCAGTTTCGTCGGCGCCGGCCCGGGTGCCGCCGATCTGATCACCGTGCGCGGCGCGGCGGTTCTCGCCGCCGCCGACGTGGTGATCTGGGCGTCCTCGCTGGTGCACCCCGCCATCCTCGACCATGCCCGTGACGGCGCCGAACTGATCGACTCCGCGGCGTTGCCGTTGGAGGGCGTCGAGGCGGTCTACCGCCGTGCCGCCGAGCAGGGTCTGCACGTCGCCCGGGTCCACTCGGGGGATCCGGCGCTGTGGGGGGCGGTGCAGGAGCAGCTGGAGATCTGCGACCGGCTCGGCCTGGACAGCGACATCGTGCCCGGGGTGAGCAGCTTCACCGCGCTCGCCGCGGCGTTGCGCCGGGAGCTGACCGTCCCCGAGGTCGCCCAGTCGGTGATCCTGACCCGGCTCGGGGGTGGGAAGACCCCGATGCCACCCGGGGAGGAGGTCCGCGACCTCGCCCGGCACGGCACGACGATGGCGCTGTTCCTGTCCGCGGCCCGTTCCGGGCAGCTGCGCGACGAGCTGCTCGCCGGCGGCTACCCGCCGGACACGCCCTGTGTCGTCGCCTACCAGGTGAGCTGGCCGGACGAGCTGATCGTGCGCTGCACCCTCGACACGCTCGCCGACACGGTCAAGGCGCACCGGCTGTGGAAGCACACCCTGGTGCTCGTCGGCCCGGCGCTGGTGGCCGGGGGGCGACGCTCCCACCTGTACCACCCGGGGCATTTTCACACCTACCGGCGGGCGCAGTCCGGTGCGCGCACGGTGCTGCGCGACGCCGACCGGGCGCTGGCCGCCGCCGGCGCCACCCAGCTCCCCGCCAGCCCACACCCCGCCGCCCCGGCCCCGGCCGTGCTGGAACGGGAGCCGGAGCGGGGGGCGTCGGCCGAGCCGGTGGCACCGCAGGGCGCGGCGGTGGACGGCGCGGGCCTGGTGGCGCTGGTGGCGGTGACCGCCGCCGGGCGGGCCGCGGCGGGTGAGCTCACCCGCCGCTGGCCCACCGCCCGGCTCTACCCGGGCCGGCCCCGCGACGCGATCACCGCCGCGCTCGCGGACGGCGTCACGGGCATCGTCTGTTTCCTGGCGACCGGGGCGACGGTCCGCCTCCTCGACGGGCTGCTGCGCGGCAAGGACCACGACCCGGGTGTGGTGTGTGTGGACGAGGCGCGCCGGTTCGCGGTCGCGTTGTGCGGTGGGCACGCCGGTGGCGCGAACCGGCTCGCCGAGCAGGTCGCCGACGCCCTCGGCGCCACACCGGTGATCACCACGGCCAGTGACGCCACCGGGGTGAGCGCCCTGGACGGGTTCGGCGCCGAGCTCGGGTTCACTGTCGAACCGGGTTCGGAGCTGGCCGCCGTCGGCACGGCCGTCCTGTCGGGTCATCCCGTCGCCCTGCACGCCGACGCGGTGTGGCCACTGCCGCCGCTACCCCCGTCCGTCACCACCACCATCACCGGCGCTGTTGATGGTGGGGCGGTGGGCGTGGAGGGGACGGCGGTGGCGTCGATTCATGTCACCGACCGGCTGCTGGGCGCGCCGCCGGACGGAGCCGGCCCGCGGGTGGTCTACCGGCCCCCGAGCCTGGTCGTCGGGGTCGGGGCGAGCCGCGGCGCGCCCGCCGACGAGATCGACGCGC
Source organism: Parafrankia sp. BMG5.11 (assembly GCF_004337455.1). Taxonomy (NCBI): domain Bacteria; kingdom Bacillati; phylum Actinomycetota; class Actinomycetes; order Frankiales; family Frankiaceae; genus Parafrankia; species Parafrankia sp. BMG5.11. The sequence goes on from NZ_SJXI01000093.1 coordinate 18,852, forward strand.
TCGTCGACACCGCGCTGGCCGGCGCCGGGCTGTCCCCGCTGGCGGTGACCCATCTGGCGTCGGTGACCGCGAAAGCCGACGAGGTGGGGCTGCTGGAGGTGGCCCGCCGCCGCGGCTGGCCGCTGGTGGTGCACCCCCCGCAGGCCCTGGCCGTGGTCACCGTGCCGCACCCGTCGGAGGTGGTGCGCGCCGCGGTCGGCACGCCGAGTGTCGCCGAAGCCGCCAGTCTCCTGCCCGCCCCACCCGCCGGCCCGCCAACCGCCGCGACGGCCGGCATCCCGGACGGCGCGACGGCCGGCGCGCCAACCGGCGTACCGGCGGTGACGGCGCAGCTGGTGGTCGCCAAGCAGGTCAGCGCGCACGCGACCGTCGCTGTGGCCCGGCACCGGCCCCGCGGCCGGCTCGCCGTCGTCGGGCTCGGTCCCGGGGACCGTCGGCTACTCACCCCCGCCGCCCGCGCCGAGCTGGCCCGCGCCCGGATCGTGGTCGGGTTGGACCAGTACGTGCGGTCCGTCGCCGATCTGCTGCCCGCCGGGGTCACCGTGCTCGACAGCGGGCTCGGTGACGAGCAGGCCCGCGCCGAGACCGCCGTCGCACACGCCCGCGCCGGGCATGCCGTCGCGCTCATCGGCAGCGGCGACGCCGGGGTGTACGCGATGGGCAGCCCCGCGCTCGACCTGGCCGACGGGTCGTTCGACGTGGTCGCCGTGCCGGGGGTGACCGCGGCGCTCGCCGCCGCCGCACTGCTCGGCGCCCCGCTCGGGCACGACCATGCGCTGATCAGCCTGTCGGACCTGCACACCCCGTGGGAGCGGATCGTGGGCCGGGTCCGCGCGGTCGCCGAAGCCGACCTGGTCGTCGCGTTCTACAACCCGCGCAGCCGCACCCGACGCCACCAGCTACCCGACGCCCTCGACGTGCTCGCCGCGCACCGTAGCGCCGGCACCCCGGTGGGGATCGTCACCGACGCGTTCCGGCCCGGGCAGCGGATCACCGTCACGACCCTCGGTGCCCTCACCGACCGCACAGCCACCCAGGACGGTGCGGGTGGGGCCGGTGAGCGGGAGCGGCTGCTGGACCTCGTCGGGATGACGACCACGGTCGTCGTCGGCTCGAGCCAGACCCGGCTGCGCGCCGGCCTGGTCGTCACCCCACGGGACTACACGTGGCGCTGACCCGCAGCCGCCGGGCCCGCACCGGCCGACCCGCCGCAGGAGGCACGTCCAGGTGAACGCCACCCCGCCGCACCCCGGCACCGTCCCCACCGCCACCGTTTCGGATCCGGCGGGTTCCGCCGCCGGGCCGGCGCTGCTGATCGTCGGGCATGGCACCCGGGACGAGGCCGGCGCCGAGCAGTTCCGTCGGTTCGTCTCCCGGGTGCGCCAGCGGGCCGGTGGGCTGGCGGTGGACGGTGGGTTCATCGAGCTGTCCGCCCCGCCGGTCGCCGACGCGGTCAGCCGTCTCGTCGACGCCGGCCACCGGCGGCTCGGGGTCGTTCCGCTCACCCTGGTCGCCGCCGGGCATGCCAAAGGTGACATTCCCGGGTCGATGGCCCGGGAACGCGAACGCCACCCGGGGCTGCGCTACGCCTACGGGCGTCCCCTCGGCCCGCATCCGACGATCCTGCGGCTGCTCGCCGAACGTGTCGACGTCCTCTGCCCACCGGACCGGCGGGAGCAGACCACGGTGCTGCTGGTCGGGCGGGGTTCGACCGACCCGGATGCCAACGCCGAGGTGTTCAAGGTGGCCCGGCTGCTGTGGGAGGGCCGCGGCTACGGCGGGGTGGAGGTGGCGTTCATCAGCCTGGCCGAGCCGTCGGTGCCGGCCGGGCTGGAGCGGATCCACCGGCTCGGCGGCCGGCGGATCGTCGTCGTCCCCTACTTCCTGTTCACCGGGGTGCTGCCGCGGCGCACCGTCGAGCAGGCGGCCGGCTGGGCGGGGGGGCACCCGGAGGTGGAACTGGCCTGCGCGGGCCTGCTCGGCGACAGCGCCGCCGGCGCCGGCGGGGAGGGTGACGGGCTGGTCGAGCTGGTGTTGGAGCGCTACCAGGAGGCGCTCGGCGGGGACATCCGGATGAACTGCGACACCTGCCTGTACCGGATCGCGCTGCCGGGGCATGCGCACCGGGTCGGGCAGGCGCAGACCCCGCACGACCATCCCGACGACCCGTCGCACTCCCACGGGCCGCACGGCCATCACCACTCGCATTCCCCTGACCCGCACGGCCACGGTGATCCGCACGCTGCGGGTGGGTCGGTGGGACGGGCGGGGCTCGCGGTGACGCTGCGCGCCGACGACTGACCGCAGCGGACCGGGCTGGGCGCTGCGCACCACCCGCCCACGCCGAGCACAGTGTGGCGATCACCGACGGCGGGCCGCGGATCCTCACTCTGCTCCGACATACCCCCACCTGGGGGTTGCGCGGGGGTGTGCGGGCTGTTGTGCGGGGAAGGGGCCCGGCGAGCAGGGCCGTAACACGCCACAATCCCGCCGAAACCTGTACTCCACACCTGGATGTGGACAACAATCGACGCACAGACAGGCCGATCCTGGCACCAGCGGCGCGATGGTGACAGGCCAACGCGACATCACACATCCGCCCCCCACCGTGAGCCTGAACACGGTAGCGTGCGCTCGTCACCGATCCGACCGGAACAGTGACGCACAGCGCCGGCCAGGCGGCCGCCCCCGCGGGCGGCCAGCACGGCGGTCGGAGCCGCGCCACGGACCGTCCCGACACCCCGCGTCACCGACGCATCCCACGGGGTCGGGGGCGGGCCGTGACGGTGCACCACCGGCACTCCGGCGCGGCCGGGGGGACAGTCGCCCGCCCTCCCAGGGGCCGGACGGGAAGGACGTGGATGAGCCGAGTCGAGCTACCCGACTCCACCCGTCCCGACCGGCTCGGCCTGCCCGCCGCCGCCCGCGCCGCCGCCATGCTCTCCCGGGAGATCGCCTACGCCGACCCCGACCCGCTGACGATGGCCGAGCTCGACGACCGGCTGCACCGGTTCGCCACCACCCTGCTCACCACCCCGCACACCGCGCTGCTGCGCCCGGTGATCGCCGACTGGCGCCGCGTGCAGGCCGCACTGGGACGCCGGCTGTCCCCCGCGACGCACCGTGAGCTCACCGGGGTCGCCGGGTTCCTGTCGTTCTACCTGGGTGTGCTCGCCGTCGAGGCCGGGGATGATCCGTCGGCGCGGCGGTTCGCCACCCTCACCGACCAGTTCGCCACCCAGCTCGACGACCCGCTGCTGACCGGTACCGCCGCCACCCTGGACTCCCTCGTCGCGTTCGTCGGTGGCCGCTATGACGCGGCCCGGGGTGCCGCCCGCCGTGCCGCGGCCGCCGGCCATCCGTATCTGCACGGGTGGGCGGCCGCGTTGGAGGCGGGTGCGGCCGCGACGCTCGGTGACATCGACGGCGCCCTGGCCGCGCTCGCCCGGCTGTCACAGACGCCGTGTGTGCAGGGGCTGCGTCATCCGGGGTGGCCGGCGTTCGACGAGGTCCGGGAGGCCTGCGTCGTCGCGGACGTCGTCAGCCGCATGGGCGGTGAGGGCGCGGCCGGCCTGAGCCGGGCCGCGGTCGACCTGACCAGTTCGGGCACCCCCGAACGGGGGTGGGCACTGGCCGCGCTCGCCGGTGCGCTGGCACCCGACGACCCGCCGGAGGCCAGCCGGCTGCTCGGTGAGATCGTCGAGATCCTGGACGTGCACCCGTCGCGGTTGCTGTCGAGCCGGGTCAACGACCTGGTGCGCGCCGCCGGCTACCCACGGCCGCTGGCCCCCCACCCTGGCCAGGCCGGCACCTCCGCCTGACCCGGCAGCCGCGGCGCCGGGTGCACGGGCACGGCCCGCACCGGCCACCCGTGCTCCCCGTGCCGGTTGCGCCGGGTCAGGCGGACAGGCGGACAGGCGGGTCGGGGTGGCGGGCAGGTCCGTGGCGCGGCCGGCGGCGAGGCGGTCCCGGCGCCGCGCCAGCAGCCGGTCAGCCAACGCGTCGGCGCGTTCGATGTCGTCCAACGTGGCCCGGGTGCGCTCCTCGACCTCGAGGAGCGCGGCGAGCAGCTCGGCGGACAGCCGGGTGCGGGCGGCGACCCGGGCCACGCTCGGCGGTAACGTCCCCGCACCCCGCCCACCGGCCGGCGGCTCCGACCCGCCGACCCCACGCACCACCATCCCGGCCGGCGCCGGCGAGCCGTGCCCGGCCCGGGCGGTGGGGCGGGACGCGGCGCGGGCCGGGGGCACCGGGCGTACGGTGCCGGCCGGGTCGGCCCGACGGGCCGGCGTGCCCGGGTCCGTGGCCCGGCGGGCGGGCACGGGGGTGGGTAGTGAGCCGGAGCGGCGGGAACGGCGCAACAGAGCCATGTACTCAGTGATACCTGTGACGTTCGGTGATGCAACGCCTTGACTTCACCGCCCCGGCCGGGACGGCCCTCACCCCACAGGTCATCCACAGGTCCACCCCCGCTACCCACCGGGCCATGAACAGGGTTATCCACATAACGACCCTCATGTGAGGGAGCTCACATAGCGGAGGGGGTGGGTCAGTGGTCCCAGGGTGAGCGTGGCCGGGCCGCCGCCGGTGGTTCGGTGGCCTCCCAGATCCGCCGCCACCGGGCCATCCCGGGCGCGCCCGCCGGTGCCCGCCGGGCCGGCCCGGCTCCCGCCGCCGGCCGCGCCGACGCACCCGACGAAACGGAAGGACCGGTGTCACCGCCCGCACCGGCCCCCGCGGCCGGCGACGCGGCGTCGGGGGAGCGTAGGGACGCCCACCAGCTCGTCGTGTCCTCCACCCCGAGCCGGGTCACCTCCGCCGCCAGCCGTCCGGTGAACGCCCGCACATCCTCGCCGTCACCGGGACGCAGCGGACGACCGAACCGCACCGACACCCGCGGCCGGCCCGGTACCGGCCACGCCCGGCCCCGGGGCATCGCCGCGTACGCACCGCGCAACGCCGCCGGTACCACCGCCACCCCGGCCGTCATCGCCAGATAGCCCGCCCCCAGCCGGAACCGGCCCCGCGACCCGTCCGCCGAACGGGTGCCCTCGGGGAACACCACCAGGTTCCACCCGCCGCGCAGCAGCTCCAACGGTGTCGACGACGGCGCCCCACCGCGACGCTCGATCGGCACCGTCCCGAACGCCAACGCCGAGGACAGGCCCCGCCAGGTGCTGTCGAAGAAGTAGTCCGCCGCCGCCGTCACCGCGGTGCGTTCCCGCACCGCCCGCGGCAACGCGCACAGCAGCATCGGCGCATCCAGATGACTGGAATGGTTCGACACGATGATCACCGGGTCGTCGCCGAGGGAACCGAACACCTCCGCGCCGGCGACCGTCGGGGTCAACGCCGCGTGCAGCAGCGGGTTCATCGCCGCTTCCAGGAACACCGTGCGCGCCGCCCGTGCCGGCCCGCCGCGCGCCCACGCCGTCGGGAACTCCCGGGCGCTCACCGGCCGCCGGTGCCCCTGCGCCGAACCCGGGACCAGCGACCGGCCACCCCAGCGAAACCCGTTCGCCAGCTCCCGGACACTCACCCCCGGCCGCGGCGGGCCACCGAACGCCCCGGTGCGGCTCATCGCACGTCCGCGATCGCGTGCGGCGGGGAATGCAGGTAGGTGATCGACGGGTCACGGCCCACCGTGCCCGACACCATCTCCAACGCGTCGGCGAACGTCGACGCCGCCCGGAACCCCATCCGCGCGCACGCCGCCCGATCCCCCCCGACCCACACCACATCCCCCAGATGGTCCATGCCGTGCGCCGCCCAGTACCACATGTAGAACGGGTGGACGCCGTGGTAGGCGTGCGACGTCCGGTACAGGTGCACATACCACGGGTCGGTCGCGTACTGCTTCTCGAACTTCGCCTCGATCGTCGCCGGGTCCGTCGACTCGGCGAGCACCTCGGAGAAGAAGTCCACATAGGACGGATGGTGCAGCTGGGAGAACTCCGGGGTCACCGGATGGTAAAGAATCATCGCGCCCTGGTGACGGACCAGCGGCCGCCCCCGGTACATGTTGAAGAAATACCCCAGACCCATGCACGTCGCCAGGATCGGGTTCATCACCGAGTTCACGTTGTACGGGCCCACATACGGCAGGCCCACCACCAGCACGTCGGACTGCCCGTCGACCTCGACGAGCTGCTGGCGGTGCACACTGGCGATCGTCTGATCGTGGGTGGCTTCGGTCTCCCCGGCGAACACCCCGGTCACCTGGTAGTCGGCGAGCAGATCATGGAAGATCTTCCGCCGTGGCCGGGTCGGCATCGCCGCCAGCCCCCGACTCATCCCGTAGGCCATCGCCTGGTCCTTGACCGACCACTCCCACTCGCGGCGGGTCAGGAAGCTGTACCGGTCGGGGAAACAGGCGTTGTTCAACGTCGTCTCCACGTGGAAGATCTTCAGATGGTCGGCGAGGAACCGGCCCATCCGCCACGCCGACGAATGCATCTCCGACCGGGTGTGGTCCATGAACGACCGCGACCGCAGCATCGTGTGACTGTTGTGATGGTGGCGCAGGCTGTTGTACGACGCCAACCCGATCGGCACCGACTTGTGCCCGCCGTCCATCGCGACCAGGTTCACGTTCACATAGACCAGCAGGTCACTTTCCGCCGCCCGCCGGTTGATCTCCACGTCCTCACCGTGGTCGGTCACCCCGATGTGCAGCAGATTGTCGCGGTCCTCGGCGTCGTGGTTGTACAGGTTGTCCGGCCAGAACGACCGGAACACCCGCTCCCCGACGATGTGCTCGATCTCCGCCGCCGTCATCCGCCGGTGCAACGCGTTCGCCGCGATCAGCTGCACGTCGTCCACACCCGCCGCCGCCGCCAGCGTCAGCACCTGTTCAATGATCCGCTGCCGCACATCCGGACGGCGCATCCGCGGCAACGGGATCGACAGATCGTCGAACGCGATCGTCAACCGCATCCCCGGCCGCAGCAGCACCCGCAACGGCTCACAGTTGAACGGATGCTCCAACGCCGCGGCGATCGCCGCGTCCACGTCCGCCACCCCCGGAAGCGACTCCGGCGGATACACCACCCGGGTACCCAGCGGGAACCGCTCAAGCGTCAGCCCCTCACCCTGGTGCACCAGCAGCGGAGGTGTGCGCTCGTCGACCTCGAGCACGAACCCCGGTCTCACCTGCACGTTCCCCTCGTCCGTGTGCCGCCCCGGCCGGCCCCGGCGCCCCCGCGCCCGCCCGCCCCGCGGCGAGGACCGCCGCGCGGGGAGACAATCCCGTATACCCCGACCGTGCCACTCCCACCGGCGCCCCCACGCCCACCGGACCGCACCGGCGCGGCGCGCGTCGCGCTCACGCCGACGCCGCCGGATCAAAAACGATCTTCACGGCGCCGAGACGCCCCGCGGACAACGCATGGTCCAACGCCTCCCGCCACCGGGCGAGCGGATACACCGCCGACACCACCCCGTCGAGCGGGGCCGTGGCGGCCAGCGCCAACGCCCGCCCGAAATCCGACTCCACCGGCTCCGCCGCTCCTGCCGGTTCGGTACCGGCCCGGCCGGGCCGGGCGCCGCCGGACGACGCGTACGTCCCCACCAGCTCCAACTCCCGGAACCACAGCGGGGTCAGATCCACCGACCCCGCCGGCACCCCCGACAGCACCACCCGGCCACCGGCCCGAGTCACCCGCAGCGCCGTCGACAGCGACGACGCGCTGCCCGCACAGTCGATCGCCACATCCACCCCGCCGAGCAGATACTCCCCACCCAGCTGCGGGGTCAGCCGCAACGCCCGGTTCGCGCGACGCACCCCACCGACCGCGTCGTCGGGGGCGAGCACCTCGTCCGCGCCGAAACGACGCGCCAGCTCCACCTGCCTGCGATGCTTGGCGACCATCGTCACATGCTCGGCCTTCGTATAGGCGCGGATGGCCAGCAACGTCAGCAGGCCCACCGCCCCCGACCCGATGATCAGCACCCGGTCCCCGGAACGCACCCCGCAGCGACCCGCGGTGTGCACAGCGGTCGCCAACGGCTCGACCAGCACCGCCCGGGAGTCGGGCAGCGTGTCGGGCACCGGATGCAACTGGCTGTGATGGGCGACCAGCGCCCGGCTCCACCCGCCGCCGGTGTCCGCGCAGAACCCGGTCTGCAACCCCGGCGCCAGATGCCCCACCGTGATCCGGTCACACCGTGACGTCCGGCCCGCCGCGCAGCCCACGCACAGCTCCAACCCGCGGGCCGCGCAGCCCAGCACCGGGTCGATCACCACCCGGGCACCTGCGTCCAACCGGCGCCCGTCGGCGAGCGTCACCGCCTCCTGCAGGTCACCGACGATCTCATGACCGGGAGTGAACGGCATCGACACCAGCGGGGAGAAGTAGAACGAGCTCTGCCCCGTCACCGTCGCCAGATCCGACCCGCAGATCCCCGCCAGCCGTGGCCGCACCGTCACCCACCCCGGCCCCGGCAGACCCGGATCCCCCCGGTCGACCAGCCGCAGCGGCGCCGCGGTCGTCGCCGCCGCCCCCGACAGCCGCGGGAACCGGCCCGACACCACCCGCGCCGCCGCGTACCGCGGCAGCGACCGGTACAACTCCAGACCGCGTGTCACCGGCCCTCACCCCCTTCCACCCGCACAACACCACTCCCACCCGACCCCGACCCTGACAGGCCGCCCGCGGCAACCCGGGCGCGGGCCGCCGCGGCGAACAGGCCCCGCTCGGCGCGGCTGGCGGCCATCAACCGCGGCTCACCCGGCGTCGACGGCCACTCCTCGATCGGCCAGCCCGCCCCCCGCGCCACCTTGTGCAACGCCACATCCGGGTTCACCGCCACCGGATTACCCACCGTGCGCAACATCGGCAGATCCGACAGGCTGTCCGCGTACGCCCACGACGCGGACAGGTCCGCCCCCCGGCGCCGCGCGTAATGATCCACGAACGCCGCCCGAGCATCCCCGACCAGCGGCGACGACAACAACCGTCCCGTGTACCGGCCATCCGCGCCGACTTCCAGGCCGGTCGCGACGATCTCGTCGAACAACGGCGCCAGCGGACGGGTCAGCACATCGACCGCCCCGGTCAGCAGCACGGTGCGATGCCCGGCCGCGCGATGCTCCCGCACGCGGCGCACCGCCGCCGGTTTCACCCGCCGCAACACCACATCGGCGGCGACCTCGTCGACGACCCGGGCCAGCTCCACCGGGTCGGCGCCGGCGTACCGGCCGTACACCGAACGAATCAGATGCCCCCGGTCGCGGCGCTCGGCACGCAGATACCCCGGCAGTGCCCGCGCCAGCGACACCAGCTCCCGGGCCCGTTCCCCGACGTCGCCGTCAGCCAGCCGCAGCCACAGATACGACTCGACCACCGTCGAGGACACCAACGTCCCGTCCAGGTCGAACACGGCCAGCACCCCCTCACCGGCGGTGAGGTTGCGGGCCATCCGCCGCGCCGGGGCGGCATCCCGCGGCCGGCGCAGCACCTGCGTCACCGCCGGGCAGTGCACGTCCTGCAGGTAGTGCCGCCAGTCGAAACACGCCGGATCGAACCCGAAATCGACCTGGTCGGCCGGGTCCATCGCCGCGTGCAGCGCCGCGGTGGCGTCATCGACGTAGACCAGCTCGGCCTTCGTGTACGCCCGGTACACATCGGAGTAGCGGCGTAGGAACGCCACCCGCCCCTCGGTACGTTCCAGGTCGACGGCCAGCCGGCGGACCCGCTCCGAACGCGGCGCGTGCGCCAACGCCCGGTTCGCCCACTCCACCGCCTTCTCCCCGCGGCGCAGCTTCGCCTCCACCGCCACCGCCCCGGCGAACGGCCACTCGGGAACCCCGATATGCCCGCGGCCCCGCCGCGGCAACGGATCGGCCAGGAAATAGCCCCGCACATAGTCGTAGAGGTCACGGAACAGCAGCGGGTTCCGGAACCCCGAACACACCGTGTAGTAGGCCGGGCGCTCCGGCGGCGGGGGGCTCGCCGCCGCCGCCAGCAGCGCGTTGACGACCAGATCCACCGGGATGATGTCAACGACGGCATCCGGGGACGCCGGGAAGTCCGGCAGCTCCCCGCGGCCGAACGCCAGGATCAGCGGCTCGGCCATCTTGAACCCCTCGATCCACCCCGGGAACGGCTTCGCCAGCGCGCTCTCGATGATCGACGGGCGGACGATCGTCAACGGCAGATCGCCGTGGGAGTCCTCCAGATACCGCTCACCCAACGCCTTGGTGAACGTGTACGCGTCCGTCCAGCCCAGCACCTGCGCACGTTCGGAGCCCGCGGCGACCAACCGCGCCGCCACCCACGCCCGCCGCGCCGCCTCCGCCTGCGCCGACACCGTCTGCGCGCCGGCCCGCACATGCTCGGCCTCCGCCTGCTCGCGGAACCGCGCCGAGTTCTCCGGCGAACGCGACGCGTCCTCCGCGGCCTGGCGGGCCCGCGCGGCCGACGCCTGCTCCGCCGCCCAGTCCACCTCATGGGCCAGCCGGCCCTCGGCGATGTGCCCCGAACGCAACCCGGCGACATAGGCGGTCGACACGTGCACCAGATGCGGACGGGCCCCGGCGGCGCGCACCGCGCGCAGCAGCTCCTGCACCCCGCCCAGGTTCGTCGCGAACCCCTCGTCGATCGCCGGGTCGAACGACACCTCCCCGGCGCAGTGGATCACCACGTCCAGGTCGGCGGGCAGCTCACCCATACTGGCCAGGTCACCCTCGATGACCCGCACCTGCGCCGCCAGCCGCGCCGCCAGCCCCTCACGGCCCAACCGTTCCCGCAGCCCGGCGAACGCCGGCTTACGGGTCATCCGCTCCAACCGGGCCATCCCCGAATGGCTGCCCCGGGGCCGCACGAGCGCCACGACCTGGGTATCCGGGAACTCCGAGAGCAGCCTCTCCAACAGCGCCTCACCGACGAACCCGGTCACCCCGGTCACGAACACACGCCTGCCCGCGAGCCGCTCGCGCAGCCCCACCGGTCACCTCCGCACTCGCCGCAGCCCCACCGGCGTCCCCGACGGACGCCCGGTGCGCAACAGTAGGCGACACCGGACCGTCCACGAACGAACCCGTCGGTCACCTGCGTGTACACGCACGCTGCCAGATCAGGGGCAACCTACCGTCACCGCCGGTCCGACCACGCCGCCGGCCCGCGCCGACCCGCCCCGAACCCGCCCCCGTGACCGTACGCGGCGCCCCCCGCGCCCCCCGGAAATGCCCGTCCCCAAGGTCAGGGACCCTCGGCGAGGGTGGCCAACGCCATGGTCAGCCGGTCCACCGACCCGCCCAGCCCGTACCGGCCCGCCAGCGCCGCCAGCGCCGCCTCATCCACCGGCCGGACGGGCAGCACGTCGGCGACCGGGCCCAGCGGCACATCGCGGACCACCCCGACCACGGTGACCGCGGCGTCCACATAGTCACGGGCCGCGGTCAGCCGGCGGCGCGCCCCGGCCGGGAACCCGTCCTCACCCCCGGCGTCCAACGCGGTGAGAATCGCCCGCAGCGACCCGAAACGGCCCAGCAGCGCCGCCGCCGTCTTCGCGCCGATCCCCGCCACCCCCGGCAGACCGTCACTGGGATCACCACGCAGCACCGCGAAATCGGCATAGGCCCGGCCCGGAATCCCGTAGCGGGCACTGATCGACGCCTCGTCGACCACCGCGAACCGTTCCACCGCGTACCGCACCACCACGCCGGTGTCGTCACACACCAGCTGGAACAGATCCCGGTCCCCGGTCAGGATGTCCACCGGCCCGCCACCGGGCCGGCCGCTGTGCCGGGTCGCCAGCGTGCCGATCACGTCGTCGGCCTCGAAGCCGGCCGCCTCCACCCGGGCGATCCCGAACGCGTCGAGCACCGCGTCGATCACCGGTAGCTGCGCCGCCAACTCGTCCGGCACCTCCTCCTCCACCCCACCCGCCCCGGCCGCGGGGCCGGGGGTGGCGTCGGCGACCCGATGCGCCTTGTACGAGCCGATCAGCGCCACCCGGAACGCCGGCCGCCAGTCGGCGTCGAAACAGCACACCAGCCGCCGCGGCCGCACCTCGACGATCTGCCGGGCCAGCACGTCCAGCAGACCCCGCACCGCGTTCACCGCCATCCCGTCAGGGGCCCGCACCGACCGGGGCACCCCGTGAAAAGCCCGGAAATACAACGACGGGGTGTCCGCGAGCAGCAGCCGATCCACACCCCCACCACCCCCCACCCGCGGCGCGACGCCAGAGGAATCACCGTGAAAGTTGGTCACGTTGTCAGACTGGCATGTGCTGCCGACAGATCATCTCGACCCCGGCCAACCCAGCCCTGACAACAGCCACCGCCACCCCACCGGATGGCACCGGACACCCACCCCCACCCGACACCGGGCACGCAGCCAGGCTGCGTAGCGGCAGCAGCCGTCCACCGTCCGTGTCGACCGGTCCCGAACCCGCACCCGCACCCGCACCGAAAAGTCCCGCCGGGACCAGACATCGCCGTCCGCGCCCCCTCCACCGCCGCGATCTGCGTAACCTCCGGATCGTGCTGGAGGACCTAGACCGTCAGATCGTGCAGCTGCTGTGCCGCGACGGCCGGATGAGCTTCACCGACCTCGGTCGCTCCACCGGCCTGTCGGTGTCCGCCGTACACCAGCGGGTCCGGCGCCTGGAGCAGCGCGGCGTCATCACCTCCTACGTCGCGCTCGTCGACCCCTCCCAGGTCGGGCTGGCCCTCACCGCCTTCGTCTCCATCAAGGAGATAGACCCCAGCCAGCCCGACGACGCCCCCGACCGGCTCACCCACCTGCCCGCCATCGAGGCCTGCTACAGCGTCGCGGGGGAGGAGAGCTACCTGCTCAAGGTCCGCGTCGCCGACCCCGCCGCCCTCGAAAGCCTCCTGCAGGAGATCCGCGCCGCCGCGAACGTGTCGACCCGCACCATGGTCGTGCTCTCCACCCCCTACGAAAACCGCCCACCCAACCTGTGAGCCCACCCGCACCCCCACCGGCCATCGGCCCGGTGCCGCGCACACCGCCCACCGCGGACCCCAGGTGAGCGCCACCCACCCGGCACAGTAGGGACCCGTGAGCCCCCACCACCTGCCGGCAGCCCGACGCGTCCTCTACCACCACGGACACGTCCACAGCCCCACCCACCGGCACGCCACCGCCCTGCTCACCGACGGCCCCACCATCACCTGGATCGGCACCGACGACCAGCCCGACGCCAGCGGCCCGCCACCGGCCGGCCCGGTCGACCACACCGTCGACCTGCGCGGCGCCACCCTCACCGCCGCCTTCGTCGACGCCCACCTGCACACCACCGCCACCGGGCTCGCCCTCGACGGCGTCGACCTCACCGACAGCCCGTCCCTGCGCCACACCCTCGACCAGCTCACCCGCGCCGCCCACCACCGGCCCGGCCAGCCACTGCTCGGCACCGGCTGGGACGAAACCCGCTGGCCCGAACAGCGACCCCCCACCAGCGGCGAACTCGCCCGCGCCGCCGGGCCCGTCGACGTCTACCTCGCCCGCGCCGACGGCCACACCGCCGTCATCTCCCCGCACCTGGCCACCCGCAGCGGCGCCCACCACGCCACCGGCTGGCTCGGCGACGGCCTGTGCCGCGACGACGCCCACCACCTCGCCCGCACCGCCGCCTACCACGACCTGCCCCCCACCACCCGCCGCGCCGCCGCCCGCCGCGTCCGCGCCCACGCCGCCACCCTCGGCATCGCCGCCCTGCACGAGATGGCCGGCCCGCAGGTCTCCTCCGCCGACGACCTCGCCGCCCTGCTCACCCTCGCCCGCGACGAACCCGGCCCCACCATCACCGGCTACTGGGCCGGTGAACTCACCGTCGCCACCGCCCTGAACACCGAACCCGGCCTGGGCCCCGTCGGCTACGGCGGCGACCTGTTCGTCGACGGCTCCCTGGGCTCGCACACCGCCGCGCTACGCAGCCCCTACACCGACCAGCCCACCCACCGCGGGCAGCTGCACCGCGACGCCGACGACGTCCGCGACACCGTCCTCGACGCGGTCGCCGCCGGCCTGCAGACCGGCTTCCACGCCATCGGCGACGCCGCCCTCGACACCGTCCTCGACGGGGTGCGCGCCGCCGCCGCCCGTGTCGGCACCGCCACGATCAACGCCGGCACCCACCGGGTCGAACACGCCGAGCTGCTGCACCCCGAACAGATCACCGCCATGGCGCGCCTCGGGCTCGTCGCCTCCGTGCAGCCCGCGTTCGACGCCCGCTACGGCGGCCCCGACGGCCTGTACACCCGCCGGCTCGGCACCGACCGTGCCAGCGCGATGAACCCGTTCGCCGCGCTGCACCGCGCCGGGGTCGTACTCGCCCTGTCCTCCGACAGTCCCGTCACCCCCCTCGACCCGTGGGGAGCGGTACACGCCGCGGCCACCCATCACACCCCGTCCGCGCGGATCAGCGGGGCCGCGGCGTTCACCGCCGCCACCCGCGGCGGCTGGCTGGCCGCCCGCGCCGGCGCCGACGGTGCTGGACGGATCACCGTCGGCGCGCCCGCGACCTTCGCGATCTGGGAGAGCCCCCACCCGCCGCGGCCCGCCGGGCCGCCGGCCACCCAGCCCGCCGGGCCACTGGATGTTCTCCTTGACCAGCTTGACCGCACCGGCAGCGCGCCACGCTGCCTGCGCACCGTGCTGCGCGGACAGACCCTGCACGACCTGCTCTGAGCCCGCCTGCTGGACCAGCCGCGGGTCAGGTCACCGCAGCGCGGTGGGGGCTGGTGTGGGCCGGTCGGGATCCGGACCGTCCTTCGAACCGGAGCCGCCGCGCTACCCGCCACGACACCGTTGTCTAACGGACGGTCCGGAACCCCACCGGCCCCGCTACCGCACCCGACCCCGCCGGATCGGTCGGGTACCCAGGGCCGAGCACCGCGCGATTCGACCACACCCCGCACAGACTGGGAAGCGCACCGGACCGCACCCGAAAACCCCCGGTAGTCCCAATGTGGTCCCACTCCGGGATGTGGTCCCACTCCGGGGGTGTGGAGTGACCCGCCGCACCCGACACCCCACCCGCCCAGCTCACACCCCCGCCACCACCACCCACACCCCACCCGGCCATCCACACCCACCCAGCCCGGCGTGGTCGACACCGCCCCCGTAACCGACACTGGACCGGTGACTGACGCGCCCGCCACACCCGCCCTCGAGCCCGGCCCGCTCGACCCCGCCCCGGCGGGCGCACCCCCCACACCCCCACACCCCACCGGCCGCGCCCTACCGCGCCGCCTCACCCGGCCCGCCCTGGCCGTCCTCGCCGGCGCCCTGCTCTACCTCGCCTTCCCCCCGGTCGGCCTGTGGCCGCTGGCACCGGTCGCCCTGGCCGTTCTCACCCTGACCGTCCGCGGGCGGCGTCTACGAGCCTCCTACGGGCTGGGAATGCTGTTCTCCCTCGCGTTCCTGCTACCCCTGCTGCGCTTCGTCTCCTTCGTCGGCGCCGACGGCTGGATCGTGCTGTCCACCGCCGAGGCCGCCCTCCTCGCCCTCGTAGCACCCGCCACCACCCTCGTTCAGCGGCTACCCGCACCGTGGCTGTGGACGGGCGCCATCTGGGTCGCCCAGGAGGCGCTACGGGGCCGTGCGCCCTTCGGGGGCTTCCCCTGGGGGCGGATCGCGTTCAGCCAGCCGAACAGCCCCTACACCGCCCTCGCGGCGCTCGGCGGCGCGCCTCTGGTCACCTTCGCCGTCGCCACCACCGCCGCGCTGCTCGCCACAGCCCTCACCCACGCCACCACCGCCCGCGCCACGGGTACAGGAGCCACCGCACGGGCCACCGGCGGCACGGCGACCCGCATCCGGCCACTACTGGCCACTCTCACCGGTGCTCTCACGCTCACCCTCGCCGGCCTCGCCGTTCCCCTGCCCACCACCGCCCAGCACGGCACCCTCAACGTCGCCGCCGTCCAGGGCAACGTCCCCGAAGCCGGCGGCCTGGGCGCCCTCGGCGAGGCCTTCCAGGTCACCGACAACCACGTCACCGGCACCGAGAACCTCGCCGCCGCCGTCCGCGCCGGCCGCACCCCCCAACCCGACCTCGTCCTGTGGCCGGAGAACTCCTCCGACATCGACCCCCTCACCAACCCCACCGCCCACGCCGCCCTCACCCACGCCGCCACCGTCGCCGGCGCACCACTACTCGTCGGCGCCGTCCTCGACGGCCCCGGCCCCCGCCACGTCCGCAACGCCGGCCTCATCTGGACCACCGACGGCCCCACCGGCGCCATGTACGTCAAACGCCACCCCGTCCCCTTCGCCGAATACCTCCCCGGCCGCGCCCTGCTCGAAAAACTCATCAGCCGCTTCGCCGACGAGATGCCCAACGACTTCCTCGCCGGCACCAGCACCGGCGCCCTACCCGTCGCCGGCACCGTCATCGGCGACGTCATCTGCTTCGAAGTCGCCTACGACGGCCTCGTCCGCGACAACGTCAACCACGGCGCCGAACTCCTCGTCATCCAAACCAACAACGCCTCCTTCGGCCGCAAAGGCGAAAGCCAACAACAACTCGCCATGAGCCGCCTGCGCGCCGTCGAACACGGCCGCGCCACCATCCAGGTCTCCACCAGCGGTCAGAGCGCCCTCATCACCCCCGACGGCACCATCCTCACCCAGACCGGGCTCTACGAAGCCGGCGTACTGTCCGCACAACTCCCACTACGCACCACCCACACCCTCGCCACCCGCCTCGGTATCGTCCCGGAGGCGGTGCTCACCGCCCTCGGCGCACTCGCCATGATTGCTGGACTGACCCACCCCCGGCGCACCCGCCACCACCCCGGCGACACACCCGCCGACAACGACCCGACCAGCACCACCCACCAACCCACCCCGACATCCACCGACCGGACCGGCGACGACCACCAGCACCCGGGGGAAACGCACCAACCCGCCGCCGGCACCGACCAGAAGAGGAGAGGCGTGGAAGCCACCCGCGTCGTCGTCTGCGTCCCGACCTACAACGAACGGGAGAACCTGCCGGACACCACGCGCCGGCTACGCCAGGCGAACCCCGCGGTCCACCTGCTCGTCATCGACGACGCAAGCCCCGACGGCACCGGGAAAATCGCCGACGAGCTCGCCGACGACGACGACCACATCCACGTCCTGCACCGGCCCGGCAAATCCGGCCTCGGCTCCGCCTACATCGCCGGCTTCACCTGGGCCCTGCAACACGGCTACGACATCATCGTCGAAATGGACGCCGACGGCTCCCACCAGCCCGAACAGCTACCCCGCCTACTCGACGCCCTCACCGACGCCGACCTGGCCATCGGCTCCCGCTGGGTCCCCGGCGGCACCGTCCACAACTGGCCCCGCAGCCGGCTCGTCCTCTCCCGCGGCGCCAACGCCTACGTCCGCGCCGCCCTCGGGGTGCCCCTCCACGACGCCACCGCCGGGTTCCGCGCCTACCGCGCCGACGTCCTGCGCGCCCGCGACCTCGACCAGGTCGCCTCCCAGGGCTACTGCTTCCAGGTCGACCTCGCCTGGCGCGCCTGGCAGGCCGGGTTCCGCGTCGTCGAAGTCCCCATCGACTTCGTCGAACGCGAACGCGGCGCGTCGAAGATGAGCCGCGCGATCGTCGCCGAAGGATTCTGGCGCGTCGGCTGGTGGGCCCTGACCTCCCTGCGCCGCGGCCCCGCCAGCACCAGCCAGCGCACCGGCGCGGGCGCGGGCGCGGCGATCCCCACCCCCGCCCGGCCCACAGACCCCACCACGGACAGCCTCACCACCCCGACCGCCACCGGACCCGACACCGTCGACGCCGGCCGGCCCTGAAACGTCGATGTGGGGTGGCAGCGCACGCTGCCACCCCACATCGACGTCTCCGACCTACCCGCGCCTCACCGGCACCGCGAACCGGCAGACCCGGGACCGTTCACACCCTCAGGCGGACCGCCTGTCCGCACCCGTGCCCCGCAGCACCGCCAGCCTCTCGGCCAGCACCTCCTCCAGATCGTCGGTCGTCCGACGCTCCATCAACATGTCCCAGTGCGTACGCGGCGGCTTGCTCTTCTTCGGCTCCGGCCGCTCACCGTCCACGATCACCGACGCCGCCCCACACACGCGACACTCCCACGCCGAAGGCACCTCGGCCTCGGCCGCGAAGGGCATGGTGAACTGGTGACCGTTCGGGCAGTCGTACGACGCTGTCTGCCGCGGGGCAAGCTCCGTGCTGCGGTCAGTCTCGTAGGACACTGCACCGAGACGGCTGCCCCGCAGAATGCGCTCGCCCATATGACTCCTCAGAGCGTCGTGGCGTGTGGACCTCAACCGAGTCCAACGTACGGACAAGCGAAGTCGTTCCCACCCCGGAAGGCCAGGTAACGAGATCGCAATCACACTGTGTGCTCCACCGACTGCAAAGGATACACGGCGCGTGACGAACCGGGCTCCGATCCTGCTGAACGGCCTCACCCGCACCACCGTCGGGCTCACCGCCCTGACCAGACCCGTCCGAATCATCCGCGCCACCGGCGTCGACCGCGTCACCGCCGAGAAGATCGCCTGGCTCGCCCGCCTCGCCGGCATCCGCGACCTCGCCCTGGGCGCCGGACTCCTCCACGCCCAGCTCACCGGCGCACCCACCCGCGGATGGCTGTTCGCCGGCCTGCTCGCCGACGCCGCCGACGCCGCGGTCTTCACCCACGCCACCACCCGCCGCCAGCTCCCACCCGCCGCCGGCACCGCCATGGCCGCCGCCGCCACGGGGGGAGTCGCCCTCGCCGCCACCACCCTCACCCGCCACCACCCCACAAACACCCGAACTGGCACCGCGGCACCAGTCGCATGACAGAACAAACCGGCCGCCCGCCGCGTTGACCACCACGGGACCACCACACAGCACACAGACAGGAACACCCGACCCGCGCACAACACCACACCCGCCAGCCAGCCAAAACCGGCACACCCACCCACCCGCCGGCCACCCCGCACCAGGAAGGACATCCCATGACCGACCAGCCGAACACCGACACCGACACCGACGAGAAGGTCGTCCGCAGCGACACCGAATGGCGCCAGCTCCTCGACCCCCAGCGCTACGCCATCCTGCGCCAGGCCGCCACCGAAGCCCCCTTCAGTGGCGCCTACACCTACGACAAGACCAGCGGCACCTACCGCTGCGGCGCCTGCGGCGCCCCCCTGTTCACCTCCGACACCAAATACGACTCCGGCTCCGGATGGCCCAGCTTCTACCAGCCCGTCACCGCCGACGCCGTCACCCTCATCACCGACCGCAGCCACGGCATGACCCGCACCGAGGTCCGCTGCGCCCGCTGCGACTCCCACCTCGGCCACGTCTTCGACGACGGCCCCGCCCCCACCGGCCAGCGGTACTGCATGAACAGCCTCGCCCTCGACCTCGACAACACCGACGCCAGCTGAAACACCACGCCAGCTGACCAACCCGACCAGGCCGGCCACACCCCATCCCGCACCGGCTGCCGGACACCACCCCGGCAGCCCGCAACCCCACACGAACCACGCCGGGCCTGGCACTGGCACCCCCACCCCGACATGGCACCATCCCGCAGGTGAGCAGCAGTCCCGCCGCGACACAGCGCCTCCGAGACCTCGCCCGCCTCCGCCGCGTCCGCGACCGCATCGACCGCGAGTACGCCCAACCCCTCGACGTCGAGGCGCTCGCCCGCGGCGCACACATGTCCGCCGGACACCTCAGCCGCGAGTTCCGCCTCGCCTACGGCGAATCGCCCTACGCCTACCTGATGACCCGGCGCATCGAACGCGCGATGGCCCTACTACGCCGCGGCGACCTCACCGTCACCGAAGTCTGCTTCGCCGTCGGCTGCTCCTCCCTGGGCACCTTCAGCAGCCGCTTCACCGAACTCGTCGGCATGCCCCCCAGCGCCTACCGCCGCCACGCCGCCGCGACCACCGCCGGCATGCCCTCCTGCATCGCCAAACAGATCACCAGACCGGTCAGGAATCGAGAAGCGCGCTCACCCAGCCGCACCTAGCGTGACCGCCATGGACATCACCATCCACACCAGCTTCCTCCCGCACGACGACCCCGACGCCTCCCTGGCCTTCTACCGCGACACCCTCGGCTTCGAAGTCCGCAACGACGTCGGCTACAACGGCATGCGCTGGATCACCGTCGGACCCCCCAACCAGCCCGACACCTGCATCGTCCTCGAACCACCCGCCGCCTACCCCGGCATCACCGACGACGAGCACCGCACCATCACCGAGATGATGGCCAAGGGCAACTACGCCCACGTCATCCTCGCCACCGCCGACCTCGACGACACCTTCACCAAGGTCCAGGCCAGCGGCGCCGAAGTCGTCCAGGAACCCACCGAACAGCCCTACGGCGTCCGCGACTGCGCCTTCCGCGACCCCGCCGGCAACCTCGTCCGAATCAACGAACACCGCTGAACCAGCCGGCGAACCCGGCCAGGACCCGACACCCGGACAGCCGCCACGCGGCAACCCCCGCGCCCGACACCGGTGGCGACCTGGTGGTCGCCACCGGCTGGCCAGCACGATGGAGACACCATGAGCAACGCCACGAGGACGGACCCGCAGCCGCCCGCGCCCCACCTCGCCGACAGCCACGACCTCATCCGCGTCCACGGCGCCCGCGTGAACAACCTCAAAGACCTCAGCGTCGAACTCCCCAAACGCCGACTCACCGTGTTCACCGGCGTCTCCGGCTCAGGCAAAAGCTCCCTGGTCTTCGGCACCATCGCCGCGGAATCCCAGCGACTGATCAACGAAACCTACAGCGCCTTCGTCCAAGGCTTCATGCCCACCCTTGCACGACCCGAAGTCGACGTCCTCGACGGACTCACCACCGCGATCATCGTCGACCAGCAGCGGCTCGGCGCCGACCCCCGCTCCACCGTCGGCACCGCCACCGACGCCAACGCCATGCTGCGCATCCTGTTCAGCCGGCTGGGACGTCCACACATCGGCTCACCCAACGCCTTCTCCTTCAACGTCCCCACCGTCCGGGCAAACGGCGCGATCACCACCGAACGCGGAACCAGCAAAACCGAACGAAAGACCTTCACCCGCACCGGCGGCATGTGCCCCCGTTGCGAAGGCCGCGGCGCCGTCTCCGGCTTCGACCTCACCGCCCTCTACGACGACAGCAAATCCCTCAACGAAGGCGCCCTCACCATCCCCGGCTACAGCGCCGACGGCTGGTACGGCCGCATCTTCGGCGGCTCCGGCTTCCTCGACCCCGACAAACCCATCCGCCGATACACCAAGACCGAACTCCACGACCTGCTCTACAAAGAACCCACAAAAATCAAGGTCGACAACGTCAACCTCACCTACGAAGGCCTCATCCCGAAAATCCAGAAATCGATCCTGTCCAAAGACCGCGAAGCGATGCAGCCACACATCCGCGCCTTCGTCGACCGGGCCGTCACCTTCACCACCTGCCCCGACTGCGACGGCACCCGGCTCAGCGAAGCCGCCCGCTCCTCCCGCATCGCCGGCACCAACATCGCCGACGCCTGCGCCATGCAGATCAGCGACCTCGCCCACTGGGTCCGCGACCTCGACGAACCATCCGTCGCACCCCTGCTCACCGCGCTGCACCACACCCTCGACTCCTTCGTCGAGATCGGCCTGGGCTACCTCTCCCTCGACCGGCCCTCCGGCACCCTCTCCGGCGGCGAGGCGCAGCGCGTCAAAATGATCCGCCACCTCGGCTCCTCACTCACCGACACCACCTACGTCTTCGACGAACCCACCGTCGGCCTGCACCCCCACGACATCCAGCGCATGAACAACCTGCTGCTGCGACTGCGGGACAAGGGCAACACCGTGCTCGTCGTCGAACACAAGCCGGAAACAATCGCCATCGCCGACCACGTCGTCGACCTCGGACCCGGCGCCGGCACCGCCGGCGGCACCGTCTGCTACGAAGGCACCCTCTCCGGGCTACGAACCAGCGGCACCCTCACCGGCCGCCACCTCGACGACCGCGCCACCCTCAAACCGACCGTGCGCACCCCCACCGGCCAGCTCCCGATCCGCGGCGCGACCACCCACAACCTGCACGACGTCAACGTCGACATCCCCCTCGGCGTACTCGTCGTCGTCACCGGCGTCGCCGGCTCCGGCAAAAGCTCCCTCATCCACGGATCGATCCCCGCCGGCGCGGACGTCGTCTCGATCGACCAGACCGCCATCCGCGGCTCACGACGCAGCAACCCCGCCACCTACACCGGACTGCTCGACCCGATCCGCAAGGCATTCGCGAAAGCCAACGGTGTCAAGCCCGCACTGTTCAGCGCCAACTCCGAAGGCGCCTGCCCCGCCTGCAACGGCGCCGGCGTCATCTACACCGACCTGGCGATGATGGCCGGCGTCGCCAGCACCTGCGAAGAATGCGACGGCAAACGGTTCGAAGCCTCCGTGCTCAACCACCACCTCGACGGCCGCGACATCAGCGAAGTCCTCGCCATGTCCGTCACCGACGCCCAGGAGTTCTTCGGCACCGGCGAGGCACGCACACCCGCCGCACACGCCATCCTCAACCGGCTCGCCGACGTCGGACTCGGCTACCTCACCATCGGCCAGCCGCTCACCACCCTCTCCGGCGGCGAACAGCAACGACTCAAACTCGCCACCCACATGGCCGACAGGGGCGGCACCTACATCCTCGACGAACCCACCACCGGCCTGCACCTCGCCGACGTCGAACAACTCCTCGGCCTGCTCGACCGGCTCGTCGACTCCGGCAAGTCCGTCATCGTCATCGAACACCACCAGGCCGTCATGGCCCACGCCGACTGGATCATCGACCTCGGCCCCGGCGCCGGCCACGACGGCGGCCGGATCGTCTTCGAAGGCACACCCACCGACCTCGTCGCCGCCCGCTCCACCCTCACCGGCGAACACCTCGCCACCTACATCGGCACCTGACCAAACACCGCCCAGCAGGCGGGGCCCCGGCGGCACATAGAGGTCGAACGGGGCCGAACACCCCTCCCGAAACCGCGCCGATAATGCACATTATGTTAAGTAGGCCCGCGTCCGACCGGGAGGCCCGCCCATGGCCATGGGCGAAGGTCCGCGGCGGCCTTCGTCCAGCGCGAGGCGCGAGGCGACCCCAGAGGGACACGGCAAAGATGATCATGGCGACACCCGAAGCCCGTTTCATGATCGAAAACTCCTCTCAACCGAAGGTTTTCTGTTGAGGAGAAAGGCTTTTGATCAATTGTGCATTTGGTTGTTTTCTTGATCGTTTGTGCAGGGCTCGCACGTCAACACTGTTGACTATCTTGAGGGTCTGGTGGGACGTGGGGCGAACCGGTGGCGGCCACCGCCACGGCCACCCTCACCGCGGTCAACTACTCCGGGATGCGGCGCGCGGCCTGGCTGACCCGTCTGATCGTCGTGGTCGTGGTCGCCTGCGTCACCAGTGGCGCCGCGGAGCCGGGCCGCCAGCCTGTGGCCCGGTCTCCCGCAGGCCGCCGGCCTGCTGTTCTTCGCCTTCGCCGGCTATGCGCGCATCGCGACGCTCGGCGAGGAGGTCCGTAACCCGCGGCGCACCATCCGCCGGGCGATCCCGACCGCGCTGGGCATCACGCTGGTCGTCTACGCCGCGGTCGCCGTCGCGCTGCTGCTGGTGCTACCGGTGGCCGCGCTCGGGGCGTCGGCCGCGCCGCTCACCGACGCCGTGCGTGCCGCCGGCGTGCCGGGTCTGGCTCCGGTGGTGCGGGTCGGGGCCGCCGTCACCGCGCTCGTGCTCACCACGGACCTGCGCGGCGCGATCGGGTTCTCCTCGTTCGGGGTGCTGCTGCACTACGCGGTCGCCAACGCCGCGGCGTGGACCCTCTCCCCCACCGAAGGCCGTCCGGTGCGCGCCGTTCCGGTCGTCGGACTGCTCGGCTGCCTGCTGCTGGCCTTCAGCCTGCCCGGGACGTCCGTGCTCGGCGGGTCCGCGGTACTCGCCGCGGTGGTGGTGTACGCCGCCCGTCACGCGGGCGGGCACCCGGCGCGGCAGTGAGCGGGGATGACGCGGCCATCAAGATCATCCTTGACGGGCGGGCGCGTCAACAGCGTTGACCACACTGTGGGTTCCACTACGATCAGGTGTCGTGACGGCACCGGACGAGGATGAGGACGCGCCCCGGTCGGGCGCATCGGCTCCCCCGCAGCGCACGCCTCGGGGCACCCTGTCGAGGGAGGTGCTGCTCGACGCGGCGATGGAGATCGTGCGCATCGGCGGGGCCGACGCCTTCAGCATGCGTGCCCTCGGTGCCCGCCTCGAGGTCGACCCGACCGCCGTCTACCGCCACTTCCACACCAAGAACGAGCTGCTGGACGTCCTCGCCGACATCCTGATCGCCGGCGACGAGCCGCTGCCGTCGACCGGGGACGCGCGGGCCGACCTGCGGGCGAGCCTGCACCAGCTACGGCGGTCGCTGCTGCGCCACCCGACGATGGCGGGGGTGATCCTGCGCCGCCCGCCGGGCGGGCGGGCGTACTGGGAGCGGGCCAACCACGCGCTCGGCCTGCTGCGCGGGATGGGCCTGAGCCCCGAGCAGGCGACGTCCGCTTACCAGACGCTGCTGTTCTACAGCCTGGGCCATGTGTTGTCCGAGGCGCGCACGCTGGCCGCCGCGGTCGCGCAGGACCGGCGTCCCAGCGCGCCGACGGCGACGTTCAACCCGCCGGCGCACCAGCTGCCCGACCTGGCGGCGGCGGTGCCGTTCCTGCGGGCCGACACGGCCACGCAGTTCGACGACGGCCTCGACCTGATCATGGGGTCGCTGCCAGGGTGAGCGTCGGTGGACCGGTCGCCGTCGACGGAGGGGTAAACCTCACAATCCCGTCCGGGACGGGCGCGCGCCGGGCCTGCCCCGTCCAGGGCGCCGATCCACTTGCTACGGTGCACTCCGACCAGCCCCGCGCCCAGCCGTCCCCGCTCCGCCGCATCCGCGGCACGGATGCGGACGGTCCCGGGTCGGGTGGGGACGGGTGACGCCGCGGCGTGGCCGTGGTCCCCGGCCACGGCCGGCCGTCCACGCGGGAGCGTGACGGCACACAGGGGTTCCGGCGTGGCGAGCTGGCCGGCACAGGTCCGGACGGGCACGGATCCGGACAACGGATCGAGGCGGGAGTCGAAAGCGATGGCGGACGAGACACTCGACGGGTTCCTCGAGGCGCTCGCCTCGGCGGCTCCCGCGCCCGGCGGTGGCGCCGCGGCGGCGGTGCAGGTGGCGCTGGGCGCGGCCCTGGTGAGCATGGTCACCAACCTGACCATCGGCAAGCCGCGGTACGCCGAGCACGAACCGGTGATGCTCGCCGCCCGCGCCGAGGCGGACCGGCTGCGCGGCGAGGCGCTGGCGCTGGCCGACGCGGACGCGGTGGCGTTCACCGCCGTCACCGACGCCTACCGGCTGCCCAAGGAGACCGCCGAGGAGAAGGCGGCACGCAGCGCCGCGATCCAGCGGGCGCTGGTCGGGGCGGCCGACGTGCCGCTGCGCACCGCGGCGGCGGCCGCCGAGGTGGTCGGGCTGTGCCAGCGCATCCTCGACGGCGCGAACGTCAACGTCCTGTCGGACGTGGCCGTCGCCGCCGCCAGCGCGCGGGCGGCCCTCGACTCGGCGGCGATCAACGTGCGGGTGAACCTGGCGTCGATGAGCGACGCCGCCACCCGCGACGCGACCGCCGCCGAGCTGGACAAGTACCTGTCGTCAGTGACCGGCGCGGACGTCGTCGTGCGCGCCGTGGGAGATCGGATCGGGTCATGAGATTGCTGGATGGGCGGTCGATGGCCGCTGACATAGGACGCTCGGTCGTCGACGACGTCGAACGGCTCGCCGCCACCGGGGTCACTCCGACCCTGGCGGTCGTGCTGCCGACGGCGGACGAGGCTGCCCGGTCGTACGTGCGGGTGATCGAGCGCGGCGCCGCCAAGGTCGGGGTGGGCTGCGCCGTCCACGAGCTGACCGGGGACCCGGACGAGCTGACCGCCACCGTGGACCGGCTCGCCGCCGACCCGGCGGTGCACGGGATGATCGTGCAGACGCCGCTGCCGGACGGGCTGACCGCCGCCGACGTGGGTGCCCGCATCCCCGTGGGCAAGGACGTCGACGGCATGAACCCGCTGAGCCTGGGCCGGCTCGCCCTCGGCCTGCCCGCGTTCGCGCCGGCGACCGCGGCGGCCGTGCTGGAGATCCTCAACCGGGCCGCGGTGCCGCTGGCCGGCGCCCGGGCGTGTGTGATCGGCCGCAGCTCGGTGGTGGGCAAGCCGGCGGCGCTGCTGCTGCTCGCCGAGGACGCGACGGTGACGGTGTGCCATTCGCGGACGAAGGACCTGGCGACGGTGGCGCACGACGCCGACATCGTCGTGGCCGCGGTCGGCCGGCCGAAGATGGTCGGTGCCGGGCATGTCCGGCCCGGGGCGGTCGTCATCGACGTCGGCACGAACTGGACGGACGCCGGCCTGGTCGGTGACGTCGACGCCGACGCGGTGGCCCCGGTCGCGGGCGCGCTGACCCCGGTTCCCGGCGGGGTGGGGCCGGTGACGACGATGCTGCTGCTGCGCAACACGGTGCGCGCGGCCGGCGGCTGAGCACGTAGACGGGTGAGCAGGTAGCCGCGGGAGTTCGGAAGCTGTTCGGAAGTGTGGGGAGTTCAGCGGGCGGGGCGCGGTGGCGCGCCGCCCGCTGTGGCCGTTCCGGCGGTGCGCACGCGGTTGCGGCCTTCGCGTTTCGCCTGGTAGAGCGCCGCGTCGGCGCGCTCGAGCAGGTCGGTCAGGATGGCGAGGTCGTCGGTGGCCGGCGCCGCGGCGCGTGAGCCGGGGAACGCCGGTTCCGCGGCGGTGCCGGGCGCGCCGCGACGGGCCGCGTCGGTCCCGTCCGCCGGGCCGGCCGGGCTTGCCTGGTGGGTGAGCGGGTCGGGGCGGGCGGGGCTGGTGCAGGCGACGCCGACCGACACCGTGACGGTCACCTCGGCGCGACCGAGGCGGGTGCTGGCCCCCGCGACCTGGTGGCGGACGCGTTCGGCGACGGCCGCCGCCGCGTCGAGGTCGACCTCGGCGAGCAGCACGACGAACTCCTCCCCACCGAACCGGCCGACGAGGTCCTGCGGCCGGGTGGCCAGGCGCAGCGCGTCGGCGACGGCGAGCAGCACCGCGTCACCGTTGAGATGCCCGTGCCGGTCGTTGACCTGTTTGAAGTGGTCGACGTCCACGAGCAGCACCGACAGTGGACGTCCCAGCCGGCGGGTCCGGGCGGTCTCGCGCTGGGCGACCTGCCGCCAGTAGGCCATGGTCGCCAGCCGGGTCTTGGGGTCGGTGCGGGCCGCGGTGAGCAGCTCGGCGTGGGCCAGCCCGCGGCGCAGCAGCAGGACGAGCGGGGCGGCGACGACGAGCAGCAGCGGGCTGGCCGCCCACAGGACGGCGAGGATCAGCGCGGCGCCGGTCTCCACCGCGACCGCGACCGCCTGCTCCCGCCCGCCGGACCAGTGACCGGGACGCAGCAGCCGGTCGACGAGCACGTAGACGCCGACCGCCGCGATCAGCGCGGCGAAGGTGTGCGACGAGCCGGCGAGCCGCTCCGCGGACCGCGGGTCCGTCGTGGGTGCGATCAGGTGGTGGACGGCGGCCGCGGCGGCGCCGGCGAGACCGAGCGCGGCGGTGTCGTGCAGCCGGATGCGCGCCGGCGGCGGGGAGCCGCCCCGGCCCGCCGGCCGGCCGAGCCGCCCCGCTCCCCCGGTCGCCAGCCAGAGCGGGACGTGCGCGAGCAGCGCGTACAGCGGGGGCAGCAGCAGCGCGACCGGCAGCGTCCAGGTGGAGGTCATGGGAGGGCCGCTGTCCTGGGGGGCGGCGGTGGCGCCTTCGGCACGTTGCCCGGCGCCGGCCGCGACGGGGCTGGTGAGCAGCACCCCGGTGACGACGGCCAGCGCGGTGAAGGCGGCGAAGGTCGCGAGCTCGGCGGGCCGTGGCGGGGAGCGGTCGGCGGCGGCGTTCGCGACGAGGACGACGGCGGCGAACAGGAACAGCGCCTCGACCGCGAGGATGCCGATCAGCTCGGCGGGCGGCCGCGGCAGGCCCGCGGCGCCGCCGGGCCGCCGCCACCGCGGCGGGCGCAGGCTCCCGCGCGGTGGCGGTGGCATGGGCAGGCGGGGCAGGAACCGGGGGCGGGCGCGCGGGCGTGGCTCGTTGCGGGAGCGGCGCCCGGCGCCGCCACGGCCGGGGGTGCGGCCGGGGGTGTTGTCAGGTCCGGGCAGGGCGGAGGCCGGGCAGGTGGCGTCCCGTAGGAACAGCGAGGCACCATGGCCCGCGGAGGTGCCGTGACCCGGATCGGCGCGGGGGACGCCCGTCATCTCCGGGAACGGGGTGTCGCGGGGCAGCGGGGTGTCGCGGGGCAGCGCGGCGGAGGCGATGGCTGTGGGCGGGCCCGCGGGGAGGCTGGGTAGGGCGGGGAAGGGGTGGACCAGGCCCTGGCGGGCCGCCCATCCGCGCGGCCCGGTCGTGGTCGGGGCCACCCGCCCGAAAGCGGGCATCGGCAGCGGCTCGGCCCGCGCGGGCGCGACCCGGGCCGGAGCGGGACGCGTCGGGATCGGGGCTGGAGCCGGGTGGGTGGCGGGAAGCTCGGCGGGGCGTCGGGTCCCGTCCGGAGACGTCCCGATCACCGCGACGAGCCCGGCCGGGCGGCGGGCCGCCGCCCGGCGGACCGCGCGCACCACCGCCCCGAGCCCGGGGGGGACGTGCCCGCGCCCGGGTCGCCATGGCGCCTGTCGTAACGGCATCCGCACGTGGCCCTTCTCGTTCACCGCCGGTGCTGGTGACGCACGCGGCGCCCACCTCGCGGTATCCAGGTCTGTCGGGGCATCCGTTCACGAACCGGGGCGACCCGTGCCCGGCGCCGGCCGGGGGCGGGACCGCCCTCGGTGGGACCGGCGCCGCCGGCGACCACAGCCGCCAGCTGCTACACACAGTGAAGCCCCGTGAACGAAGGGTATGAAGGCTCTTCGGGCATCCGCAACTAGTTCGTGGATGTCGGACATGCAGTACCGGCATCCGCACCAGCGGTCGACGCACCCCCCGGGGGTGTGCTCCCCCTACCTTCGCGCTTCTGACCTGCATCATCAGGCGGCGCACCGGTTCGGACGGCCGGGTCGCAGGCGCCGGAACGGCCGTCCGCACGGCACGGGAAGACCACAGGCGACCCACCTGATGGGGTGGGTCGCCAGGGCGCCGGACGGCCGCCGCGCCGGCCCGACGGCCCCGCGGCCACCGGCCGGCCGGTCAGCCGGTCAGCCGGTGGTGGCGGCGACGGCGTCGACCATGGCGGCGGTCAGGGTGGCGACGTCCGCCGGCTCCATCACGAACGGCGGCATCGCGTAGACGAGCCGTCCGAACGGGCGCACCCACACCCCCAGCTCGACGAGCAGCGGCTGGATGGCGGCCATGTCGACCGGACGGTGGGTCTCGATCACGCCGATGGCGCCGAGAGTGCGGACGTCCGCGACGCCCGGCAGGTCGGCGGCGGGCGCGAGCCCGGCCGCCAGCGCGTCGTGCACGGCGCGGACCCGCTCCCGCCACGGGGAGGCGAGCAGCAGCTCGACGCTCGCCCGCGAGACCGCCGCGGCCAGCGGGTTGGCCATGAACGTGGGGCCGTGCATGAACGCGCCCGCCTCCGACGCGCAGACGCCGTCGGCCACCTCGGCGGTGCACAGGGTGGCGCCCATCGTCAGGTAGCCGCCGGTCATCGCCTTGCCGACGCACATGATGTCCGGGGTGATCCCGGCGTGATCGCAGCCGAACAGCTCCCCGGTGCGCCCGAAGCCGGTCGCGATCTCGTCGGCGACGAGCAGCACCCGGTGCCGGTCGCACAGCTCGCGGACCCGGGCCAGCCAGCCGGGGGCGTAGAAGCGCATCGCGCCGGCGCCCTGCACGACCGGCTCGAGAACGACCGCGGCGATCTCCCCCTCGTGGGCGGCGAGCAGGCGTTCGACGTCGGCGAGGTCGTCATCGGTGACCGGCTCGTCGAAGCCGGGAGCCGGGGCGGGGGCGAACAGATGCCGGGCCAGCAGGCCGGTGAACAGGTGGTGCATGCCGGTGTCGGGATCGCAGACCGACATCGCGCCGGAGGTGTCACCGTGGTAGCCGCGGCGGATCGTGAGCAGCCTCGTCCGCCCGGGCCGGCCGCGTCCGGCCTGGTACTGCAGCGCCATCTTGATCGCGACCTCGACGGCGACGGAGCCGGAGTCGCAGAAGAACACCCGCTCCAGGCCGGGTGGGGTGACCCGGACAAGCAGCTCGGCCAGCGCGACGGCGGGCTCGTGGGTGAGCCCGCCGAACATGACGTGCGACATCCGGTCCAGCTGGTCGCGGGCGGCCTGGTCCAGGACGGGATGGCGGTATCCGTGGATCGCCGCCCACCACGACGACATCCCGTCGAGCAGCTCGCGGCCGTCGGTGAGGGTCAGGCGCACCCCGGCGGCGGAGGCGACGGCGAACAGCGGCGCCTGGTCGCGCACGGAGGCGTACGGATGCCAGACGACCGCGCGGTCCCGGGTGACCAGGTCGGAGGCGTCCATGGCCCCAGCTTCTCCCACCGGCCGCCGGAGCGGGCCGGCGGCGGCGGGCGCGGGGCTGTGCCTCTGCTCACCCGGCTTCGGCCGGTGGGGCGTGCCACGGCCGAAGCCGGGGGTCGGGCGAGGCGGGGTGTGTCGGAAGGGCCACACGGGGCACCCACCGGTCCCGGGTGCGGGCGGCGGCGTCGAAGATGGGACGGGCACTGTCCACCCGCTCACACTGCCCACCGCTCGCCGGCCGCCCGCCGGTGCCGGCTGCCCGCCGCCGTGTGGTCGGCCACAGGTCCAGGGAGGAGTCACCTCGCATGCCGCCCGAACCCACCGACCCCGCCGTGCTCGACGGGCCCACCGTGCCGGCCGCGCGTACCGCGGCCGCAGCGCTCGCCGAGCCGGCGGTGCCGGCCGAGCCGGCGGTGCTCGTGCGCCGCGAGGGTGCCCTCGGCCGGATCACGCTGAACCGGCCGAAGGCGATCAACGCGCTGACCACGGGCATGGTGCAGGCCATCGACGCGGCGCTGCGGACCTGGGCGGCCGACGACGGGATCGCCGCGGTGCTCGTCGACGGGGCGGGCGGGCGCGGCCTGTGCGCGGGCGGCGACATCCGCTTCTTCCATGACTGCGCGCGGCGCGGCGACCCGGCACCGAAGGCGTTCTGGGCCGCCGAGTACCGGCTCAACGCGCTGATCAGCACCTACCCGAAGCCGTATGTGGCGCTGATGGACGGGCTCGTCATGGGCGGCGGGATCGGGATCTCGGCGCACGGCGCCACCCGGATCGTCACCGAGCGCTCGGTGCTGTCGATGCCCGAGGTCGGGATCGGCTTCGTCCCCGACGTCGGCGGCACCCACCTGCTCGCGCGGATACCCGGGGAGATCGGGACGCATCTGGCCCTCACCGGCGCCCGGATCGGCGCCGCCGACGCCATCGCCTGCGGGCTGGCCGACCACCACCTGCCCAGCGACGCGCTGCCGGCGTTCGTCGCCGCGCTGCGCGAGGCCGCCGGGGCCGGCCTCGGCGCGGGCGGCGCGGGCGGCGCGGGCCCACTGGCCCGCCGGTACGCGACGGTCGCCGCGGCGACCGGCCCGTCCTCGCTGGCGACTGACCGGGCCTGGATCGACCCGTGCTACCGGCACGGCAGCGTCGAGGAGATTCTTGCCGCGCTGACGGCCAGCCCCGCCCCGGCGGCCCGCGCCGCCGCGGAGGAGATCGCCGCGAAGTCACCGACCTCGCTGAAGGTGACCCTGCGCGCGCTGCGTTCGGCGCGGGCGCTGCCCGGGCTGGGAGCCTGCCTGGACCAGGAGTACCGGATCGCCTGCGTGCTGCTGAGCACCCACGACCTCGTGGAGGGCATCCGCGCGGCCGTCGTCGACAAGGACCGCTCCCCCCGCTGGTCCCCGGACCGGCTCGACGACGTCACGGCCGAGGACGTCGACCGGTTCTTCGCCCCGCTGGGCGACGCCGAGCTCGGCCTGGGCGAGGCCGGCGGACTCGGTCCGGCCGACGACTCCGGTCCGGGCGGCGAGCTCGGTCTGCGCGAAAGAGAGGCAGTTCGATGACCGACAGCTGGGGCGCGGCGGCCGGGACGCCGGCAGCGGCCACAGGACCTGTCGAGTCGACCGAGCCGGTTGGAGTCACCGCGCCGGTGACGGTGCCGGGTCCGCCCCGGCTCGCCGGCGGCGCGGTCCTGCTGGCCGCGGTGCTGCCGGCGCCCGGCACAGCCTGGTCCCCCGCCGCGGGCCCCGGGACCGGGCCGGCGCTCGCCGCGGTGGAGAAGTTCGACGACGACTTCGGCGGCGCCACGGACGCCCAGCTGTTCCCCGAGGAGGCCGCGACCCTCACCCGCGCGGTCGACAAGCGCCGCCGCGAGTTCACCACCGGACGGATCTGCGCCCACCGGGCGTTGGAGGCCCTCGGCGTGCCCGCGGTGCCCATCCTCCCCGGGGAGCGCCGTGAGCCGCTGTGGCCGGCCGGGGTGGTCGGCAGCATCACCCACACCGCCGGTTACCGGGCGGCCGTCGTCGCCCGCGGCGCGGCAGGTTCGGCGGTGAGCGTCGGCATCGACGCCGAGCCGAACGAGCCGACGCCCGGCGGCGTGCTCCGCGAGATCTCGCTGCCCGCGGAGCGGGACATGCTCACCGCGCTGGGCCGGGAGCACCCGGCTGTCTGCTGGGACCGACTGCTGTTCAGCGCCAAGGAGTCGGTGTACAAGGCCTGGTTCCCACTGGCCCAACGCTGGCTGGGCTTCGACGACGCCGAGCTGACTATCACCGTCGACGCCGGGGCCGACGGCGGGGGCGGGGGCGGGGCCGGCAGCGGTCCCGGTGGGAGCAGCCTCAGTGGGGTCAGTCCCAGCTGGAGCCGGCCCGGTGCGAGTGGTGGGGACGGGCCGTCTGTCGAGGGAGCGCCCATCGCGGGGGCACCTGGGATGGATGCGCGGGGGGTGTTCCAGGCGCGTCTGCTGGTGGCGGGGCCTGCCCTGCCCGGCGGGGAGCTGACCGGTTTCAGCGGGCGCTGGGCGGTGGGCCGGGGCCTGATCGTCACCGCGATCGCCTTCACTCCCCCGACCTGAAACCTGCCGCACCCGCAGCGATCCGCCCGGTCGGGCGGCCAGGTCGGGAAGCGCGGTGCGGGTGAAGATTCGCCGGGGTCGGCCTACCGTGGGTGGGTGTGAGCGTGGTGTTCCTGGAGGCCTCCGGGCCTGCACCGCCCGACCTGTGCTGGGAGCGGTACGCCGTCCCGGCGGCCTGGCCGGGCTGGGCGCCGCAGATCCGGGCGGTCGAGATCGAGAGCGCGGGGCGCGCCCCCGCGGGCACCGCGGGCTTGGCGGGCCCGGCGGGTGCCGCGGCCGGAGCGTATGCCGGGCAGGGCCACGGCACCTTCCAAGGGCACAGCCGCGATCAGGATCATTACGGCTGGCGGCCCTGCGGCGAGGAGCCCCCTGGGGCGGACGCGGGCAGGTGGCAGCGGATCGTTCCCGGGCTGCGCGGGCAGGTGCGTCCACTCGCCGGACCGGCGGCGCGGTTCCTCGTCACCGCCGTGGACGAGTTCGAGCGCACCTGGAGCTGGCGGGTCGGGATCGGCCCGCTGCGGCTGGACCTCGACCACGGCGTGGACGCCTGCCTCGACGGCGGCACGTCCACCTGGCTGCGGATCACCGGACCGGGCCCGCTGCCCCACGCCTACGCCCCACTGGCCCGGGTCGTGTTACGCCGCATCGTCCGCTGACCCGGCACGAGGCGTCCCGCACTTCTCCGACGGGTCTCCGGGCACGGTCAGCGGGCGGGCCGATGCAGGAAGACCTCGATGCCGTCGAGGATGCGCGCCAGCCCGAACTCGTAGTCGGTGTCGCCGTAGCCCGGCGGGCTGTCGAGGGACCCGGTCGCGACGATCTCCATGAGCGCCGGGTAGCGCTCGCGGTCGATCAGCTGGCGCAGTAGCGACCCCCAGGACGGCGGCGGCTCGGCGTCCGCGGGCACGGCCTCGGCGGGCACGGCATTGCCTGCCGGCCCGGCCGCCGAGGCGGCGGCCTCCGCGGAGGTTGCCGAGGCGGGAGCCGCGCCGGGGCGGTAGGCGCGGCGCAACTGCACCCACAGCCGCGTCTCGGCGCGCACGTACCCGTCGAGGAGAAGCATCACGCTCAGCTTCTCCTCGGGGGTGGCCCGTGTCCCGGCGAGGGCCGCCAGCCCGGCGTCGAGCCAGCGCAACTGGTTGGGGCCCAGCGGCGGGCCGCTGATCGGGGCGTCGAGCGCCCACGGGTGGCGCTGGTAGAGCGAGCGGCACTCCCCCGCCCAGCGCTCGAGCACCGCACGCCAGCCCTCCCCCGGCGCGGGGCCCGGCGGCGGGCTGGCCATGACGGCGTCGAGCATGAGCATGAGCAGCTCGTCCTTGCCGGTCATGTACCGGTAGAGCGACATCGCGGTGAAGCCGAGCCGCTGGGCGAGCCGGCTCATCGACAGCGGGCCCAGCCCCTCCTCGTCGGCGATCTCCACCGCGGCGGTGACGATGCGGGCCAGGCTCAGCCCGGGGCGCGGCCCGCGCCGGCCCCGCTCGCGCCGGCCCCACAGCAGGTCGACACCCGGCGGCAGGCCATCCCCCGGCCCTGGCGGCACCTGCGGCTGCGGCGACGGCGCGCCGGCCTCGGCCCCTGTGCCGGCCTCGATGTCCATTCAGCTCCCGCTCGGTCGGCGCATCCCCGCCGCCATCGTAGTCGTGTACGCGCTACACAGCCGTCTAGACCGTAATCAGTTTCAGTGGTACACAGTAACCGCACACACTTCTGTGTGCGCCGTACACAGTTGGCGGCGCGCAGACGTGCCGACATCCCCGCCGACACCGGAGGACCGCCCGCCACGCCAAGGACGACCACATGACCACGCCAGCCGAGCAGCAGGCCACGCCCACTGTCCGGGTCCGCGGGCTCACCAGGAGCTACCGGCACACGACCGTCCTGGACGGCGCCGGCAAGACAACCATGATCCGCATCCTGGCCACACTGCTGCGGCCGGATGCCGGGACGGTCCACATCGCCGGGTACGACGCCCTGCGGGCCGCGCGGCAGGTGCGCGGCGCGATCAGCCTGACCGGCCAGTACGCGGCCGTCGACGAGGTCCTCACCGGCGAGGAGAACCTGGTCATGATGGGCCGCCTCGCCCGGCTGGGGCGGGCCGGCGCCCGCGCGCGCGCCGCCGAACTGCTGGCGCGCTTCGACCTGACCGACGCCCGCACCCGGGCGGTGCGCACCTACTCCGGGGGGATGCGCCGCCGTCTGGACCTGGCCCTCGGCCTCGTGTCCCGACCGCAGGTGGTGTTCCTCGACGAGCCGACCACCGGGCTCGACCCGCGCAGCCGCGCCGAGCTGTGGACGGTCATCCGCGAGCTCGCCGTGGACGGCGTGAGCGTCCTGCTCACCACCCAGTACCTGGAGGAGGCCGACCGGCTCGCCGACCGGGTCACCGTGCTCGACCGCGGGCGGGTCGTGGCCGAGGGGACCCCCGAGGAGCTGAAGTCCCGGTTCGCCGGGCAGCGCCTCGAGCTCACGTTCACCGACGACGCCCACTTCGCCGCCGCGCTGCGGCTGCTCGGCCCCACCGCGGGCGAGCGCGACGCCCGGCGCCGGGCGGTGGACGTCCCCACCGACGGCACCGCCACCGACGTGCGCGCCGTCCTCGACCGGATGCGGCACGCCGGGCTGGAGGTCGGCCCGGTCGCGCTGCGCCGGCCGAACCTCGACGACGTGTTCCTCAGCCTCACCACCGCGAGCCGCACCACCGCGCCGTCCACTCGCCCCACGCCGGCGACGGTCACGCCGGCCGGCGCGTCCACCGCCGGGGTCGCCGCGCGCGGCGCCGGCCAGCCCGCCCCGTCCCGCCGTGAGGAGCCCGCGCGATGACCACCGAACCCCTCGCCCCCGCCGGCATCGCCCCGGCCGAGGGATGGGTGTCCACGCTGCGCTGGGCGGCGGCGGACGCCGCCGTGATGGTCGGCCGCGGCATCCGGCACCTGACCCGCGACCCGGAGACGCTGCTGCTGAGCGTGATCCTGCCGATCAACCTGATGCTGCTGTTCGTCTACGTGTTCGGCGGCGCGATCGACACCGAGGGCGACTACGTCGACTATGTCGTGCCGGGCATCATCCTGCTCTGCGCGGGTTACGGGGCGGCCGCGACCGCGGTCGGTGTCGCCCAGGACACCACGGCCGGTGTCATCGACCGGTTCCGCTCACTGCCGATCTCGGCCGGGGCGGTGCTGACCGGGCATGTCGTCGCCAGCGTCGCGCGTAACGCCGTCTCGACCGCGCTGGTCGTCACGGTGGCGCTGGCCACCGGGTTCCGCCCGAACGCCACCGCCGCGGAATGGTGCGCGACCGCCGCGGTGCTGCTGCTGTTCGTCCTCGCCATGACCTGGCTGTCGGTGGCGCTCGGCCTGCTGGCCGGCAGCCCGCAGGCCGCCAGCGGGTTCACCTTCTTCGTGCTGTTCCTGCCGTACCTGAGCAGCGCGTTCGTGCCGACGGGGACGATGCCGGCCCCGCTGCGGGCGGTCGCCGACCACCAGCCGGTCACCCCGGTGATCGAGACGCTGCGCGGCCTGCTGATGGGAACGCCGATCGGGACAGGCGGGTGGCTGGCGCTGGCCTGGTTCGGCCCGGTGCTGGCCGGGTCATACCTGGCGGCGAAGTTCCTGTTCGGACGGCGTGCGTTCACCGGGCGGGCGGGCTGACCGGTGGTCTCGACACACCAGGACGATGCCGCTCTGAGCTAAGCTGGAGCCGCCACAAGGGCGCGCAAAAGCGCGCTATACGCAGCCACAGGCTAGCGGAAAGGGTTGGGGATTGTCAAACGAAGCGGCGCCCCCCGCGCCCCCGGTGCCCCCTGAGAGCGCCCCGGCCCCGGCCGGAGACACCTCCGGGGGCGACGAGCACGCTCGGGAGCAGCAGTACCTGACCATGCTGCACGAGCGGCTGGACGGGCTGCGCGCCGCCGCCGCCGCCGGACTCGCCGAAGCCCTGCTGCGCGACGATCCCGAACCCGGCGCGCGCGCCGACCGCGACGCGCTCGCCGCCCGCCACGCCGACCAGGTCGCCCGCTTCGACGCGATGCGCGACCGGCTGCTGTTCGGCCGGCTCGACATGGCCGACGGCGAGCAGCGCTACATCGGCCGGATGGGTGTCCTCGACCCCGAAGCCGACTACCAGCCGCTGCTCATCGACTGGCGGGCCCCGGCCTCCCGCCCGTTCTACCTGGCCACCGGGGCCACCCCGCTGCACGTCGCCCGCCGCCGCCACATCCGCACCGTCGGGCGGCGGGTGACCCACCTCGACGACGAGGTGTTCGGCCCGACGACCCTCGGCGGCGGGGTCCTCGGCCTGCGGACCCTCGACGGGCTCGGCGCCGACGAGGGCGACCCCGACCTCACCGCCGGCCCGCCCACCGCGGCTGGTGAACCGGACGGCACACCGGCGCACGACAGCCTCGTCGGCGAGGCGGCGCTGCTGGCCACCCTCGGCGCGCACCGCACCGGCCGGATGCGCGACATCGTCGCGACCATCCAGGCCGAACAGGATCGGATCATCCGCTCCGAGCAGGACGGCATCCTCGTCGTCGAGGGCGGGCCGGGTACCGGCAAGACCACCGTCGCGCTGCACCGTGCCGCCTACCTGCTGTACTCCCGGCGCGAGCAGCTGTCCAAGCGCGGGGTGCTGATCGTCGGGCCGAACCCGGCCTTCCTGCGCTACATCGAGCAGGTACTGCCCTCCCTCGGCGAGACCGGGGTGCTGCTGTCGACCGTCGGCGACCTCTTCCCCGGCGTGCGGGCCCGTCGCGCCGAGAGCACGACCGCCGCGGAGGTCAAGGGCCGGCCCGAGATGGTCGACATTTTGGCCGCCGCCGTCCGCGACCGCCAGCGGCTCCCCGACACGCCCCTGGAGATCACCGTCGCGGACGGGGTCGCCCGCCTCGACGAGACGATCGTCGTGCCGGCCCGGGCCGCCGCCCGGCTCACCGGACGCGCACACAACCACGCCCGGTCGGTGTTCGTCCGCGAGGTGATCACCGCCCTGACCCGCCAGATCGCCGACCGGTACGAGTCGTCGATCGACGAGGTCGACATCCCGGACTTCGTCGACGACTTCATGCTCTGGCCCGACACCGACGCCGCGCGCGACGCCCTCGGCGACAGCACCGAAGGCGGCGAGCCGGGTGGGGGCAGCGCGGCGACGGACGGCGGCGACTGGCCCAGCGCGGCCCTGGCCGCCGCGGCCGCGGCGGCGGACCGGCCGGTGCTCGACTCCTCCGACCTGGCCGATCTGCGCCGCGATCTGAGGTCCGACCCCAGGCTCGCCGAGGCGATCGAC
Organism: Parafrankia sp. BMG5.11; assembly: GCF_004337455.1. Taxonomy (NCBI): domain Bacteria; kingdom Bacillati; phylum Actinomycetota; class Actinomycetes; order Frankiales; family Frankiaceae; genus Parafrankia; species Parafrankia sp. BMG5.11. The sequence goes on from NZ_SJXI01000093.1 coordinate 57,237, forward strand.
GGCCTGTGGCCGCTGCTGACCCCGCAGGCGCTGCTAAAGGACCTGTTCGCCTCCGCCGACGCACTGTCGCGCGCCGCCCCCGGGCTGACCGACGCCGAGCGGGCGGCGCTACGCCGCGACCCCGGCGGGGGCTGGGCCCCCGGCGACTGGACACCCGCCGACACCCCGCTGCTCGACGAGGCCGCCGAACTGCTCGGCGACGACCCCCGGGCGGCGATCGACGCGGCCGTCGCCGCGCACCTGGAGCGCCAGCAGCGGATCGACTACGCCGGCGGCGTGCTGGACATCCTCTCCCGCGGCGACACCGAGGACCCCGACGGCGAGCTGCTGATGGCCTCCGACCTCATCGACGCCGACCGGTTCGGCGAACGCCAGGAGGAGGTCGACACCCGCAGCACCGCCGAGCGCGCGGCCGCCGACCGCACCTGGGCGTTCGGCCACGTGATCGTCGACGAGGCGCAGGAGCTGTCCCCGATGGCCTGGCGGATGGTGATGCGCCGCTGCCCGACCCGGTCGATGACGCTGGTCGGCGACGTCGCGCAGACCGGCGACGCGGCGGGGAGCTCCTCGTGGGCGCAGGCGCTCGACCCGTTCGTCGGCCCGCGCTTCACCCTCGAGCGGCTCACGGTGAACTACCGCACCGGCGCGGAGATCATGGACATCGCCGGCGACGTGCTCGCCGCTCAGGGGCGTGGGCTGCGCGCGCCGCGGTCGGTGCGCCGGTCGGGCCGCGCGCCGTGGCGGCTCATGGTCGGCGCCCACGAGCTGGCCGAGCATCTGGAGCAGCTGGTACGTGCCGAGCGCGCGGCGGCCGGCGGCGGGCGGCTGGCTGTGATCGTGCCGCGCTCCCGCCGCGACGAGCTGGCGTCCCTCGTCGAAACCGGGTCCACCGGCCCGCGACCGGACCAGGACGTGGAGGTGGGGGCGCCCGCGCAGGCGGCACCGCACGGCCAGGCGGGCACGGCGGACAGCGCGGACGGGGAGGGTGGCGCGGACGGGGATCCGGAGCGGCCGGTCGTCGTGCTGACGGTCCGTGAGTCCAAGGGGCTGGAGTTCGACGCGGTCATCGTGGTCGAGCCCGAGCGCATTCTGGCCGAGTCGCCGCGGGGCGCCGGTGACCTGTACGTCGCGCTGACCCGGCCGACGAACCAGCTCGGGGTCGTGCACGTCGGCGAGCTGCCGGCGGTGCTGAGCCGGCTGCGACCGCGCGAGGCGACCGGTGGGACAGCCGGCGAGGCGACCGGCGGCGTTCCGGCGGCCGGTCCGGCGGCATCCGGTCGCTGAGGCGCCTCGCGCCGCGGCGCGAGGCGCGGCGGGCTGCGGCCCGGGCGGAGGTCGGTCCGTCCCCGGGACGGGGCACACAGCCTCGTCCCGGGGACGGAATGGAGGTTTCAAGATCGAATTTAGTAACGAACGGTCGTCAACAGCGTTGACTATCTTGTGTCGGGGGTGCACCAGCCGGTAGTCGAACGATCAGCCCACCGCCGGTCACCCGCCCCGCGCGGTAGACGCGAGCAGCCGATGCCACCGGTCAGGCTCGAGGTTCAGCCACCGGTCGACATCCTCGCGCCACCAGATCCGGGTCCCGTTCCAGGCGGACGTCCGGTTCACGACCCCCGCGGCCGCGGGGGCCGCCGGATCACTGCGCAGCCGGTGATCGACAGCCTGCCGGGTGACGCCCAGCGCCCGGGCGATGTCACCAGACCCGACGAGCAGAGGGAGCTCATCCACCCCGCCGACGCTAACCGCAAAAAGGACGGACGGGATGCCCCGCCGCCCCGGTAGGTGGGGCAGCGCACCCCATCACAGGACCAACGGATGACATACGGGAGCACTCGACCCCTGCGTACGGTGCCACCCGGCCTACGGAGCGGTGCGCTGACGACTCCGTCACGGCGCACCGCGCGGCGGGGAGAACGGTCAGGCGGCCGATCAGGCGGCGCGCTTCGCCGCGATCCGCTCGCTGTCGGGCCAGCGCACGTCGTGGGCCCAGCCGAGGCGCTCGAACACCGCGATCAGCCCGGCGCTGAGGTCGATCTGGCCGCGCAGCACACCGTGCCGCGCGCTGGTGGGGTCCGCGTGGTGCAGGTTGTGCCACGCCTCCCCGAACGACGGGACGGCCAGCCACCACACGTTGCCCGAGTGGTCCCGGGTGGCGAACGGCGTGGCGCCCAGGACGTGGCAGATCGAGTTGATCGAGAAGGTCACGTGGTGCAACAGGAAGACCCGGACCAGCGACGCCCAGAAGAACGCGGTGAGCGCGCCCGTCCACGACCCCGCCCACAGGCCGCCGACCAGCGGCGGGAGAAGCATCGACACGGCGACGAGCCAGCCGAAGCGGTCCGAGATCCGCCGGATGTCCCGGTCGGCGAGCAGGTCCGGGCAGTACCGCTGGGCATTGGTCCGCCGCGGCGCGAACAGCCACCCGACGTGCGCGTGCAGCAGACCGCGCGCCAACGACCGGGTGCCGGGCCCGAAACGCCACGGGGAGTGCGGGTCGCCGTCACGGTCGGAGAAGCGGTGGTGGCGCCGGTGCGCGGCCACCCAGTCGATCACGCTCATCTCGATCGCCATGCTGCCGGCGAGAGCGAGCGCGATCCGCAGGCCCCGGCGCGCCTTGAACGCGCCGTGGGTGAAGTGCCGGTGGTAGCCGACGGTGATCCCGAGACCGCCGATGACGTACATCACCGCGCCGATGACGACGTCGTGCCAGCTCAGACCCCAGCCCCAGGCGAACGGGACGGCGAGGGCGACCGCCAACAGCGGCCCACCCAGGAAGAGCGCGAGCAGGATCTGCTCGGCGCGGGACTTCGGCCGCGGATCCAACTCGGGCGCGGCGCCCGCCGCCCGCGGCGACGCGGCGACGGCACCCACGGCGACCGTGCCCATGGCAACGGCGGCGCCCGCGGCGCTCTCCTCCGCGGCGGCCGCGCCCACGGCGGCCTTGGCCGAGGTCCGCCTGCCCGCGGTGCTCACCGGCGGTGGGCACGCCGCCGCCGGGCCCGCCGGCGTGGGCGGCCGCACCGCGACGGCCGTCGCGACCGGCCGGGCCGACTCCACCGGCACGGCGGCGACGGCTGGCGGGGCCGGCTCCACCGGCACGGCCGGCAGTGATGCCCGGGACGTGGCTGTGGCCGGACCGACAGTCAGTAGCACGGGCGGACTCACGCCCGTACGGTCATGGGACATATGGACCCTCTCCAGGTGGCCGGCGACGACACCGCCGACTCTGCTGCGAATCATCGTCCTGGTCAGTGGAGGTGGCGCCCCGGCCTAGGGGGGTCTGACCCCACCCGTACCCGCGGGGGGTGAGCCGCGCCGGCGCCGGCCGGCCCTCGGCGAGGGTGCCCGGCGGGCGCCGGCGGACAGGTACTCGGCCCCGCCCGGCAAGGGCGGGGATACCCACGCCGCCGCGGGTCGATGCGCCGCCGCGCCCCGGCCGGTGGCGGTTCACCCGGCGCGGTTCACCCGGGTTCACCCGGCGCGGCCGACGAGCCTGCGCGCCACGGACCGGACGGCGCGCGCCGCCACGGGGCGGCCCGTCGCCCGCGCCCGCCGTCCGTGGGGCACGATCGAGAGCACCATGACGCCGCACACCTCCACGCCCGAGAACACCTCACCCGACCTCGCCCCCGGCGGCAGCGCGCCCGGCGTCACACCCGGCAGCGCGCCGGGCCCGGCCGCCGGCTCGCCGTCGCTGGTCGACCGCCTGCCGGCCGGTCCCGAACCCGACGCGGACGCCCTGTTCGACGCGTTCGGCGCCTGGGTGACCGACCAGGGCCTGGAACTGTATCCGGCGCAGACCGAGGCGCTGATCGAGGTGGTGAGCGGAGCGCACGTCATCCTGGCGACACCGACCGGCAGCGGGAAGAGCCTGGTGGCCACCGGCGCCCACTTCGCCGCGCTCGGCTGGGGCCGGCGCACCTTCTACTCCGCGCCCATCAAGGCCCTGGTGTCGGAGAAGTTCTTCGCGCTGTGCGCGGTGTTCGGCCCGGCGCGGGTCGGCATGATGACCGGTGACGCCTCGGTCAACGAGAGCGCGCCGATCATCTGCTGCACCGCCGAGATCCTGGCGAACATCGCGCTGCGTGACGGTGCCACGGCCGACGTCGGCCAGGTCGTCATGGACGAGTTCCACTACTACGCCGACCCGGACCGGGGCTGGGCCTGGCAGGTGCCGCTCATCGAGCTGCCCGACACGCAGTTCCTGCTCATGTCGGCGACGCTGGGCGACGTCACCCGGTTCGAGGAGGACCTGACCCGGCGCACCGGGCGGCCCACGGCGGTGGTGCGCTCGGCGCAGCGGCCCGTCCCGCTGTTCCACCGGTATGTGACCACCCCGCTGCACGAGACGATCGAGGAGCTGCTCGAGACCCGTCAGGCGCCGGTCTACGTCGTGCACTTCACCCAGGCCTCCGCGCTGGAACGGGCCCAGGCGCTGATGAGCGTGAACGTCTCCACCCGGGCGGAGAAGGACGCCATCGCGGAGATGATCGGCGGCTTCCGGTTCACCGCCGGGTTCGGGAAGACGCTGTCCCGTCTGGTCCGGCACGGGATCGGCGTCCACCACGCGGGGATGCTGCCGAAGTACCGCCGGCTGGTCGAGCTGCTCGCGCAGGCCGGCCTGCTCAAGGTCATCTGCGGCACCGACACGCTCGGGGTGGGCATCAACGTCCCGATCCGCACCGTGGTGTTCACCGCGCTGTCGAAGTACGACGGCACCCGCACCCGGATCCTGACCGCGCGGGAGTTCCACCAGATCGCCGGGCGGGCCGGGCGGGCCGGCTACGACACCGTCGGCAACGTCGTCGTGCAGGCCCCCGAGCACGTCGTGGAGAACGAGAAGGCGCTGGCGAAGGCCGGGGACGACCCGAAGAAACGGCGCAAGGTCGTGCGCCGCAAGCCCCCCGAGGGCTTCGTCTCCTGGGGCGTGCCGACCTTCGAGCGCCTCGTCGCCGCCGAACCCGAGCCGCTGACGTCGCACCTCGCCGTCAGCCACTCGATGCTGCTCAACGTGGTCAACCGGCCGGGGGACGCGTTCAGCGCGATGCGCCACCTGCTCACCGACAACCACGAGTCGCCGGCCGCGCAGCGCCGGCTCATCCGCCGCGCGATCGCGATCTACCGGGCGCTGCTCGCCGCCGGGGTGGTGGAGAAGCTCGACACGCCGGACGAGACCGGGCGCACCGTGCGGCTCACCGTCGACCTGCAGCTCGACTTCGCACTCAACCAGCCGCTGTCCCCGTTCGCGCTGGCCGCGATCGACCTGCTCGACCGCGAGTCCCCCGACTATCCGCTGGACGTCCTGAGCCTGCTCGAGTCGACGCTGGACAACCCGCGGCAGGTGCTGTCCGCGCAGCAGTTCCGCGCCCGCGGGGAGGCGGTGGCGGCGATGAAGGCCGAGGGCGTCGACTACGACCGGCGGATGGAGCTGCTCGACGAGGTCACCTGGCCCAAGCCACTCGACGAGCTGCTGCACGCCGCGCTCGCCACCTACCGGCGCGGCCACCCCTGGGTCGACGACTACGAGCTGTCGCCCAAGTCGGTCGCCCGGGACATGTACGAGCGGGCGATGACCTTCGCCGAGTACGTCGACTTCTACGGCCTGGCCCGCTCGGAGGGGCTGCTGCTGCGCTACCTGGCCGACGCGTTCAAGGCGCTGCGCCAGACGGTGCCCGAGGACGCGCGCACCGAGGAGCTCACCGACCTCACCGAGTGGCTGGGCGAGCTGGTCCGCCAGGTCGACTCCAGCCTGCTCGACGAGTGGGAGGCGCTGCGCGACCCCGCTCCCGAGAGCCACGCCCCGCCGAGCGGGCTGGTCGAGCGGACCTCGGCGGTCACCGCGAACACCCGCGCGTTCCGGGTGCTGGTGCGCAACGCGTTGTTCCGCCGGGTCGAGCTGGCCGCGCTGCGCCGCTACGACCTGCTCGGCGAGCTCGACGCGGCCGTGGGCTTCGACGCGCAGGCCTGGCGCGACGCCCTGGAGCCGTACTTCGACACGCACGCCGAGATCGGCACGGGGCCGAACGCCCGCGGCCCCGGGCTGCTCATCGTGGAGACCGCCGCGGACCGCTGGACGCTGCGCCAGATCTTCGACGACCCGGCCGGGGACCACGACTGGGGAATCAGCGCCGAGGTGGACCTCGCCGCCTCCGACGAGGCCGGCATCGCCATCCTGCGGGTGACGGCCGTCGACCAGCTCTGAGCGGCTTTCCCGCGGTCCGCTTTCCGGCGGTCGGTCGGGCGGCGTATCGGGCGGCGGGCGCGGCGGCGAACCGCCAATGGCACCGAGGTGTTCATACGCGCTCCGGGCGGTGTGCAACCGGCACCATCGGTCCAGCCCTCCCGCGTAGGTCCTGGAAATGCCGCAGGTGCGGTGCGGCGCGATGCGGTAACGGACGGACATGACGGCCGCCGCGGCCGGCCCGCGGCCTTTCCCGTAGCGGCCCGCGCCCGGCCGGGCCGGGCATCGCGCACCGGCGTCCACCCACGACCAGGGGTGACGGCGGCGACTGTGGACACGGGCCCGAAAGACGCCACCGGCCTGGTATTTACCCAACCCCAGCGGCAGACATTCTCATAAACCAACCACCGGATACACAACTGACACCATGCTGGGAATCGGTGAAGAACACCGGACGACGGATCCCGTCGATCCATGTCAACGGAGAACGAACGGTCGATCACCGCACCCCACGCGCCGCCGTGGCACGCCGGCGCACCGCCGCGCACCGCCGCGCGGCGGTGCGCGGCGGCGGGATCCACGCGCCGCACACGGGGATCCGGCGGTGGTGGCGGGCCCACGCGACCGGGCCACCCCCATACACCTTCGCCGGATCCCAACCCTCACTGCGCGCGTTCGGCACCACAGTGCACAATGCGCTGATTGCCGGGACGAAGATCCCCTTGCTAGTCTCATTTCCCAGCAAGGCGTTTTGTCTGCCGTAAAGGACCGGGCGACCCGGCGACACTCCCCGCCGACCCGGCACCGCATCCGGCGCCGCACGACCTCCGTTTCCGCGACTGACCTCGTCTCACGCCGGCTTAGGCCCGGGAAATAAGTGGCGGGCCGGTGGCACCTTTGCCGAATTTTTCTGTTTTGTTTCGTTCTTAGTCCGCGAGACCCCCGGACGAGAGGAAGACGATGACATCGGGCACTTCCGATGACTGCTCGGTCGAGGCTTTGCTGCCTCGAGCCGTCACCCGGCTGCGCGCCCGTACCGGCGCCGATCTGGCCTATGGCGGATCGGTCGACCCCCGCTCGCGCTACCTGACCATCAGCGCGCTCGACGGGAACCGCACCAACGCGCTGCGCGGCATGTCGCTGCCGCCGGGCCACGGCGTGGGCGGGCGGGTCGTCGCGCTGGGACGGCCCGTCGTGATCGACGCCGGCACCCGCCCGCGCTACACCGAGGACCAGCGTGACTGGGCCGTCCTCGGCGAGGACATCTCCTCGGTGGTGGCCGTGCCGGTACGCACCGGCGGAACCGTCCACGCGGTGCTGTACTGCGGCGTGCGGGCCGACAACCCCGTCCCGCCGGCCGCCGTGGAGACCGCGCTCAGCGTCGCCCGCCGATTCGAGGCGTTCCTGGCCGAACGCACGATGACGGCGCGCGCCGACGCCGGCCCGACCCCGGGCGGCCCGGCGGGCGCGTCCCGGCTGCGGGTGCTGTGCCGGGTCGACGCCGAGCTGGAGGAGCTCAGCTACCAGGCCGGCGACCCGGCCCTGCGGGAACGGATCGTCGCGGTGCGCGACCTGCTCGAGGACCTCTTTCCCGACACCGCGCCGCCGACGCGGGCCCAGCCCTTCGGGCTGTCCCCCCGCGAGCTCGACGTCCTGCGGCTCGTCGCGGAGGGCATGTCCAACGCGGAGACCGCGCGCCGGCTCGCCGTCAGCCCCGAGACGGTGAAGGCGTACCTGCGCAGCATCATGAACAAACTGGGGGTGCACAACCGCACCGCGGCCGTGAACGTCGCGCGCCGTTCCAGCCTTTTGCCGTGAGGCCGGCGCGACGGCGCGCCACCAGAACCGCCGACGGGCGGTGACCCCCCGAGATTCTCGGGGCGGTCACCGCCCGTCTGCTTCGTCCGAGTCGTTCACCCGGCCGGCGGTGCACCCCACCGAAAGTGCTTCCCACCGACCACGCACCCGGCGAGCAGGGCGCCCGACCGGCGTTTCGCCCGCGGCCGGCCGGTGGGAAACATTCCGTTCACGCCCATCGGGAAATGCATTCCAGTCCTGGTGCCCGTAACCCACGGGCCACGAGCGGAACCGGCCGCGGGACGAATCTCACCGGCGCCGCGTCGGCCCGGGGCAGAATCGCCGCGCGCCGGGCGCCGGCGCCGGTCGGGTGGCCGCGGCGCCGGGCGCCGGCAGCGGGAGCGGACCGGTGGACGCCGGGCCCGACGCGCCGCTCTGATCCCCCGCGGGCGGCTGTTCCGCCCCAGGTGGCGGCGCCGCGCCCGGGCCGCCCGACCGCGGCCGCGCCCCGGGCCGCTGCCCTGTCCCACCGGGCGCGGCGGGACGCTCGTCCCAACCGGAACCCTCCGGCCGGCCCGCGTTGTCAGCCGGAATACCCCCGTGCGGTTGAACCCCGTACCGCGGCCGGGGGCACCTCGCCAGATGCGGCGGTGTTCTGCCGTTGTTGTGCCCTTCGAACTTCTCCTCCACGACGAACTCCCCCTCCTCCGGATACCGACTGGCGCGAGTCACGACGTCATCGCGGTACTCACGCCAACGGCGTGAACATTAAAGAGGGATTCGCGCCTTTGGTACCCCTCTACGGGGGTATCGCCCAATCTTTGCTACTTCTACGTTGAACTCATGTCATTTCCCGTCGAAGTCACGCGGCGGTTCAGGGGCTCGACGGGGCGCCCCGCCAACCACCGGTCACCCGCCCACCCGGGCGCCGTGGCCGGGCCGGCAGAACCGCTCGAGCCGCACCCGCCGGCCCGCACGACGCCACCGCGGCCCGGCACCGTCCACCCAGCCGCGCCACCGCCACCGGAGCAGGGGCCACGCCGGCGCCGCTGGCGCGGTCGCGCCGGGCGCTCGCCCGAGCCGCGGGCCGCACAGCCGCGAGCCGCCGCACCGGGAGCTGCCGAGCCGCGAGCCGCGGCACCGCAGCGGCCGGGCGGGCCGGGCCGTCCCGGGCAGCCGGGTGGGCCTGGGGGTTCGGCGGGCGCACCGACCGGCGGGCGCGGCGGGTTGTTCGCCCTCCTCGCCCGGATCGCGATCACCCGGCCGGGGCGCGTACTGGCCGTCACCGGGCTGCTCGTGCTGCTCCTGCTGCCCTGGGCCGCCGGGGTGTTCGACCGGCTCGCCACCGGCGGCTTCTACGCCCCCGGCGACTCCGCCACCCGCGCCGAGGCGATGCTCGACGCCGAGTTCCCCGGCGCCCCGCCCAACGTCGCGATCATGATCACCGCACCCGGGGACATCGACGGCCCGACCGCCCGCCGGCTGGGCGAGAACCTCACCAAGGAACTTCACCGCGAGCCGGGCGTCAGCGGCGTCACGTCCTACTGGTCGACGGAGTCCCAGCGCGGGCTGCTGCGCTCCCAGGACGGGCGCAGCGCGCTCGTCCTGCTGCGGCTCACCGGCACCGAGGACGCGATCGCGCGCCACGTGGCCGCCCTGCATGACAGATACGCCCACGACGGGCCCGGCGTCACCGTGCGCCTCGGCGGCGCGCCCGCGGTCATGCTGGACGTCACCGAACAGAGCCGCGCGGACCTCAAGCGCGCCGAGCTGATCACCGCGCCGCTGGTGCTCGGTGTCCTGCTGTATGCGTTCGGCGGAACGGCCGCGGCGCTGCTGCCCATCGTCGTCGGCGGCAGCGCGGTCATCGCCAGCCTCGCCTCGCTGCGGCTGCTCTCCGAGGTCACCCACATTTCGGTGTTCTCGCTGAATCTGACCACCGCGCTCGGTTTCGCCCTCGCCGTGGACTACTGCCTGTTCATCCTGCGACGTTTCCGCGAGGAGCGGGAGAATGGCCTGGACCGGCCCGCCGCCCTGCACACCAGCCTGCGCACCGCCGGCCGCACGGTGCTTTTCTCCGGTCTGACGGTGGCGCTCTCCCTGACGGGCGCGCTGCTGTTCCCGCTGCCCTACCTGCAGTCGTACGCCTACGCGGGCATCGCGGTGGTGGTGACCTCCGAACTCGCGGCCCTGCTGGTGCTGCCGGCGGCGATCATGCTGCTGGGCGAGCGGGTGGAACGTGGACGTCGCCGCCGGGCCGGGGCGCCTGCGCCCGCCGGCACCGGGGTTGGTGGCGACCGCGAGCCCGGTGCGGTGTGGGGGGCGATCGCCCGCCGGGTGATGGCCCATCCGCTGCTGTTCGGCGGCGCGGCGGTCGCCCTGATGGTGGTGATGGCGCTGCCGCTGGGCAACCTGCGGGTCGCCCTCGCCGACGACACCGTCCTGCCGACCAGCGCGGACTCGCACATCGTCAACGACGCCATGCGTGAGGACTTCACCGTCTGCCTGCCCTGCCAGATCCCGGTCGTCGCGGCCGGGGTGGACGCCCGCGAGCCGCAGGTCGCCGCGCGCCTGGGCGGCTACGCGGCGCGGCTGTCCCGGGTGCCCGGCGTCGCGCGGGTGGACACTGTGGCCGGCAGCTTCACCGACGGCCGTCTCATCGCCCCACCGCCACCGGACGGCGGGGCGTTCGTCGGCGTGCACGGCGGCGCCTGGCTCTCCCTGTGGCCGACCGAGCCCGACCCGCTCTCGGCGGGCACCCAGCGCACCGTCGACCTCGTCCGCGCCATCCCGGCGCCCTACCCGGTCGAGATCGGTGGCCTGGCCCCGCACCTGGTCGAGACCCGGGACACGGTGATGCGCGGCCTGCCCGGCGCCATCACCGTGGTGATCATAGCGACGTTCGTGCTGCTGTTCCTGTTCACCGGCAGCATCCTGCTGCCGGTGAAGGCGCTGCTGCTCAACGCGCTCAACCTGGCCGCGGTCATGGGCACGATGGTGCTCGTCTTCCAGGAGGGGCACCTCCAGCCCCTGGTCGGGCACTTCCAGGTCTCGGGCACCGTCGAGCTGACCAGCCCGGTGCTGATGTTCTGCGTCGCCTTCGGGCTCAGCATGGACTACGAGATCTTCCTGCTCGCCCGCATCCGCGAGGAGCACCAGCGCGGGGCGGGCAACCGGCGCGCGGTCACCCGTGGCCTGGCCGCGACCGGCCCGCTGCTGACCTGCGCCGCACTCGCCCTGATCGTCGTGATGATCGGCGTCGCGACGTCCCAGATCAGCATCATCAAGATGATCGGGGTCGGCCTGGCGCTGGCCGTGCTCCTGGACGTGACGGTCGTGCGCGCCGTGCTGGTGCCGGCCTTCATGGCCCTCGCCGGCCGGTACAACTGGTGGGCGCCCAGGCCGCTGCGGCTGCTGCACGAGCGGTTCGGCCTGCGTGAGGGCGGCGACGCGTTCGGCGAGGCGCTCACCGCCGCGGCGCTCACTCCCGCGGCCCCGCCGGCCGCCACCGCGCCGGCCACCGGTCCGTCGGCGACCACCACTCGGGCCACGTCCCGGCCAGCCGGCAGCCCGCCGGCCGGCGCCGGGCCGGGCACGGCGAGCACCCGGCCGACCGCCGTCGCCCGCTCGTGGGCGCCCGCGGCGGCGGCCCGCCCGGTAGGCGGTCACGAGTCGGAACCCGGCCCGCAGGGCACCGCCGGTGGCGCGGGGGCGCCGCGCCGGCGTCCCGGGCTCGGCATCTCCGAGCCGGCCCACCCGGCCCCGCCGAAGGTCCTCTTCTCCGCGAGCACCTACGGCCGGGCCGAGGACGGCCTGTACGACCCCGACGACCAGGCCGACCACCAGTCCCCCGGCGGGAGCCGCGGCGGCCCTGCGGTCGGCCACGGCGGCGCCGACACCCGGGCGGACGGCACGCTGGCGGACAGCGCACGGCCGGACGGCGATGCCGAGCGTGCCCCGGCGGAGGCCGACCCGGACGAACCGGCACGGGACACCCACGTGCCCACCCTCGGCGAGCGGGAGACCACGGAGGGCTGCTGGTCGGCGGACGCCTGGTTCTCTCCGCACGGCGACGCGCCGGGCGAACCGCCACACGAGAGCTGACCGCCAGCCTCCCGACCAGCACCCCTGACGGTGGGCTGCGGCACACCTCCTGGTGGTGGGGGTACCCGATGCAGTATCCCGGACTGACGGCACGCTCTCCCGGAGCGGCCCGTCAGCGCGACGTTCCGGCCACCGCGCGAAGGCGCCGCGGGCCGGGACGCCGCGGCGCCGGGGCCGGGACGTGCCGCGCCGACCGACCCAGAAGGTGGATCATGCGACCAGTGACCGTGAACGAGCCGGCGATCCTCGCCCCGACCGAGGGCACGGTCCTGGACCTGCTGGACCTCGAGGAGATCGACCGCGACCTGTTCCGGGTCCGCATGGTGTTCGACGACGTGTACGCGCTCTACGGCGGCCAGGTCGCCGCCCAGGCCCTGCTCGCCGCGGGCCGCACCGTGCCCGAGGGGCGGGTGCCGCATTCGCTGCACGGCTACTACCTGCGTCTGGGGGACGCGTCCCGGCCGACCATCTTCCGGGTCGACCGCGACCGCGACGGCCGCTCGTTCTCGGCCCGCCGGGTGGTCGCCGTGCAGGGCGGCGAGGTCATCTTCAACATGTCGGCGTCGTTCCACGTGCCGGAGAAGGGCACGGACATCGACGCCGAGCCGATGCCGGCGGCGGGCCCCCCGGAGACGATGATCGACTACGTGTTCCCGCGGCTGTTCTCCTTCGAGGGCCGCACCGAGAAGCCGGTCGAGCCCGGCGAGGACTTCCCGACCCGCTGCTGGGCGCGGTGCACCGCGGCGCTGCCGGACGACCCGCTGACCCACGCGGTCATCCTGACCTACCTCTCCGACAGCATGGCCGGCCTCGCCCCGTTCCACACGCCCACGGCCCGCTCCGGGTCAAGCCTGGACCACGCGGTCTGGTTCCACCGGCCGATCCGGCTCGACGAGTGGGTGCTGATGGACCACGTCCCGCGTACGATCGCCGGCGGCCGCGGCTGGTACACCGGCACCATCCACACCCGTGACGGCCGGCTCGGCGCGAGCCTGACCCAGGAGGCCCTCTTCCGCGCACCCCGGGAACGGCCCCGCCGGTAGCGCCGGCCCCCGTGCGGGGGCGGGCCCAGCTCGGCCGAGCCGGTCACTCCCGCACTGGACGCCGGCCGGCCGATCTCACCGCGCCCAGGCAGAACGCCGACCCGGTCTCCACCCTCGGCCCCGTCCGCAACATACCCACAATTCCCGCCACCTGTCCGGTTGCCATCTTTTCCCGGCAGGCCGGGGATCAGCGTCAATGCCGACCAGCGGCGACCGAAAGACGGGTCGCACCAACAGGCGCGCCAGGCCCCGCACCAGTCCCACACATATAACGCCGCACCATCAGCCGCATGACCGTCACTCGAGGGACCATTGGACTCCGACCGGCAACCGGAAACACGACTCCAGTCATGCCAGGGTGTCACACGGCCCGGCCGTGATCCCGCAGTGCGCGATTTGTGACCGCATCGGAGCTAGAGTGGCATGATGGATCTAGCGGTGGCCCTCGACCTTGCCGTTCGGCTCTCACGCGAGGCCGGCGACCTCGCACGGAGTTCTTTTTCCGCCCGCTTCGCGTATGCCAGCAAAAGTCTGTCACTCGATGTGGTGACAGAGATCGATCGTGCCGCCGAGCGGCTCATAGTCGGCGAGGTACAGAGAACTTTTCCAGGCCATGTGATCATCGGCGAGGAGTCCGGGCTCCACCCCGGCCACGAGGACTGGACCTGGCTGGTCGATCCCCTGGACGGCACGACCAACTTCACCATCGGTCTACCCGTCTACGGAGTCGCCATCGCCATCACGCACCGGGATAACGTTGTGGCCGCCGTGGTCCGCGACTCGCACACCGGGAGGTATCTCGCGGGCAGCGAGGCAACCGGGCTCCTCGCCGGCGACGGCGCGGTGCTGGCCAAGCGGGGCGAGCCTGTCGCTCCGGCCGTTGCTTTGCAGCAGGGCTACGGCGTCGACCGGGACGACCCGGCACTGGACCGGGTTCGTTCGACGCTCGAGGCCCGTTATGGGCGGGTTTTCTACACCTGGTCACCGGCAATCGACACGATGTTGCTGCTCGCCGGCCATCTCTGTGCAACGGTCGCGGTCGACTGCGTCGGCCCGGAACACGTCGCCGCGCAGTTTCTGGCCCGGCAGGCCGGATGCACCGTGCGTGCACTGGGAAGATCCGGGGTGACATCGCCGGATATCGTCGTGACCGCCTGGCCCGAGGCTTTCGACGCGGTCCATAACCATGTGACGGATGCCGTGATCAGGCAGGTCCCATCAGCAAGGCGACAAGACGCCGACATTCCCGCGTGAGGCTTTCACGAGCATCGTCCTTGTGCGTGAAAGCGAATCGGAGAAGCTCGTCGACGGAGGCCCGGATATCCACGGCCCGGTCAAGGTAGGCACGTCGCCCCGGATCCGCGAGTAACACCCGGATAGTGTACAGGGACATCGGCCAGAGCTGCTCGTATGCACTACTCCGAAGCTGACGGAGCGAAGCCAGAAAAAGCCGATCGCAGGGGTCCGTGCCATCATCCCGCCAGCCGCTGTTACTCGCCTCCTGGTCACCGTAGTAGATCCTGTTGTATCCCAGGTGGAAGATCAGTGAGTCGGGGTCATCGTCAAAGTCCGAGACCAGGCGGTCGATCAACGATCCATCGTCCAGATGGAGGGCGAAACCGACCGCGATACCACGTCGGACGAACGGATGCGGCTCGTTGGCGTGGATCTCGCGAAGCCGGTCCTGGCTGCGCTGGTCGCCCCCGAGAACAAGCGGAAGCAGATTTGCCGCCTGCTGCCTTGCCATGATCGCAGAGTGACTACCGGCGGCTGTCGTGGCCGTGACCTCCAACACGTGGAAAAGGTTCCGGCACACCGATCTGGCCTCGATAGCGATCCCCGCGCAACGATCGAGAAGCTGCCGGGTGAAGTCGATCATCTCGTCCGGCAGCGGCGAGAGCAGGACCGCGAGCAGGACGTCATCGGCGACCTGGTCGTTGATGAGCACCGACTGTATGTAACGCGCCGCAAAGAACTCAAAAAATGACTTGTGGACGAAGCGGTAGTAGTCGTCACCCTCCGAACGAACGAGAAAGGACCGCAGAGTCAGCTCCCGGAACGCCTCGTCCGGCGACTCGTCCGGCCGCCACTGGCGAACGACGTCGTTAAGCGTGCGCCCGCCGATGAGAAGGTCATGGACGTCGAACTGACCGAAGGCCTTACGTCCGTCGAACGCGAGTTGATATATTCGCCAGGCCACTCGCTCGGCCAGCTCCTGCATATCCTGCCAGTGCACTGACATGCCTCGACGCCGCTCCAGGTGGAGCCACTTGGAGACATACAGGTCATAGACTTCCGCCGCGTTCCATTCATCCGGCTCCGGTGCTCGCCCGGCGTTCTCGGCCGGAACCCCGCCAAGCCGGTTCGCCAGCACGTCGGTTGCCATGAACAGCAACAACGGACGGGAGACCAGGTCGGTCAGTGCCGTCGAACTTTCGATGGTCGCGATGACCGTCTCAGCGGAGTCCAGACCGAACTTGGCACAGTACGCCCGGACGAACGACCGGCCGGCAACCTGGAAGTCGACCCCCCGCAGGTTCGCCCTGGTGACGAACCAGCGGCTCGGCTCGCTCGCGGCCATATAGAGATCGAAGAACGTCTGACGGCAGGTGAGGACGACCCGCCCGCGCAGGACTTCCGCAAGTTCCCGTGGAATCACGTCGCGTGCTGCGCCGCCATGGATGGCAAGCTCGTCGAGGCCATCCAGCAGGAGGATGATTCTGTCGGCGCGAAGCAGCTGATGGATCCGGTCGGCGGACAACGGAACCCCGTCGCCGTCTCCGTCCGCCGGGCGCCCGGCGAGCGCGGTCTCGATCAGCAGATGCGGCGACGTCTCGCTTCCGCTCCGGATCAACTCACCGACCTCGACCAGCCTCAGCAGCCACGGTATTCGCTCCCGTTTCGGGTCTGCTACGAACCGGCGGACGAGCTCGCGATGGGTAAGCTCGCAGACCAGAGTCTTCCCCACCCCCGGATCGCCGAGCAGGAGCACACTGCCGGACGCGGCGACCTCCCTGGCGAGCCAGTCGACGACACCTGCCGAGTTCGTTTCAGTCGCTCCGGTCTGCTCGATCTCAGGCTCAGCAAAAAGACCTCCGGACCCCACGAAATCACCAAGAGTGATCCCTCCATCACTCATGGGTGGAAGCCCGGCGGGAAGCTGCTCCTTCAGCACGACAAGCTGAGCGCGGAAGTAGCGCCGCAGGCGCCGCCGCTCCCATGGACCCAGCCGATCACGGGGGCTCAGAACCCGTCGCCCCAGGAGCAGCACGACCGCGACCACGAGCGCTCCGACGGCGAGGAACACGCGGCCGGACAGTAGACCGGCAAGGCTGATCACCAGGCCACCAAAAGCCGCGAGCTGGTTAAGCTCCTCGACGAGATCAACGAATGGGGCGCCACGGCGCCGACGAGCCATTGCGATTCCCCCGCCCGATCGTCAACGAAGAGCAAAAAGGCCTTCGATGATCTTGTAGACAGCAGGCTACCATCTGCAGAGCTGAACCGAAGGGGTACCCGGCCAGAATGCTCCGCGACCGGACAGGTTTGCCGGCGACATGCTTGCGTGCTGGCATCCGGCCCGGCGGCCCAGGCAATCCTCCGATGGCAAGGCGTGTCACCCTCGCTGGTCCGCGGGCATGTTCGGCGGTGGATGCCACCCCTCGCCGCAAGGCGCACCTGCACATGCACGGCGCCGGGCACCCTTATCCCCGCTTATGACGGGTTGCGACGAGACTTTCTGGGCTACCCTTGCCACGTGGGTACTGTTCTGCGGTGGATCGGCCGACTGTGACAACCCCGGGCTACGGGCATGGCCTGCTGCTTCAGCAGGAGCTGCGGCAGGCCGGACTACCCGCCTACCTTATGCGGATGGCTCTCGAGATCCTCCCGTCAGCGATCACGGTAACGACCGTCGATCTGCTTCTGAGCATCCTGCGGTCAAGGACGGGAACGGACGTAGGAGGTTCCGGTACCGGTCCCCCGTCCTCCCGAACGGCCGCCGAACGTTTTCTCGCGGGTGGTCACACAGACCGAACCCGGACCGGCGATCAACCGGAAGATGGGGACGCGCTGTCTTCGCTGTTCGAACTGTGGACAGCGGAAGGCGGCAGCGGTGCCGCCCTCGCCCGCCTCCTGGCCGTGGTCGAGTACCGTAGACGGGCGCTGCCGCTGGAACGGTCGAGAGAGTCCGGCGGGGCGCTGGTCGAGGCCCGCACCGAACTCACCACCTTCTGGATTTCGTCCGGGCATGACCTGAACGAGCTGGGAACGTTTAAGCAACACGTTCACCGAGAAGCTTTCGGAGCCCTCCCGAAGTGAATGGTGCGGGCAGTTCGGCACTTGCGGATATTCTGGCCTTCGCAGCCACCACCGTCCCGTATTACCACGACCGTCTGACAGCGCGGGGTGTGTTCCCGGAGGTCGCCGAACAGGTGCTGTTCGATCTCCCGATCCTCGACCGGGAGGAGGTGCGCAGGCACCGGGTCCGGCTACGGTCCGAGGCCGGCGAGTCGTCCGGCTGGCGCACCGTGCGAACTACCGGGACCTCCGGCATACCGGTCGAGATTACGATCGACCAGGAGGCACAGCAGGCTGAGATGGATGCACTGACCCGGCAGATCACGGCGGTTCTTGATCCAGCCGAGTGGCTGGACGACGGGCTTGTTCACCTCACTCTGCATCTCGCCTCCACGACCCGCTCCCAGCGTTCACCGTGGTCGATCCACGGAACAATGACGAAGTGGAGCTTCAACAGGGTCTGGCATCTTCCGCCAGATCTCCTGGGACGCTCCCTGCACCATCTCGATCGGCGTGTCGTGACCGGCATGCCGTCCGTGCTCACGCTTGTGGCCGAACGCGCGAGGGATGTGGGAGCGATCCGCCCACACGCCCTGGTTCTTTCTGGCGAAACGGTACAGATGGCCACCCGCAGGCGCCTGGGCGAAATATTCGACTGTCCGGTGACGTCACTTTACACGCTCGCCGAGTTCGGGGTCGTCGGCAACGGTTGCCTCACCACGGACGACTATCACGTGAACGAGCGTGATGTGGTCGTGGAGATTCTCGAGCCGCGGCTGACCGTCGAACCGGCGGCTGGCCGCGGCGGGGAAATCCTCGTCACCGGTCTGGTCAATCGCGCCATGCCGCTGCTGCGGTACCGGACCGGAGACCGTGGAGTATGGTCGGCGGGCTCCTGCGGGTGCCCCGTGCCCGGCCGTCGATTCAGTATTACGACCGCCCGGTCGTTGCATGTCGTGGCCGACGGGGCGAACGGCCGTCGCATCACCGAGCTCGATCTCTGCAAGTTGTTCACCCAGCTCGATGTCCAGGGCGCCCGAATCGTGCAGACGACACCGACGGATGTGGTCGTCGCATATGAGGCTGATCGGCCGCTTCCCTCGGACGTCCGGGAGATGGCCGAGATGTCGGTGCGGCAGCTGGTCGGCCCGGGAATCACCGTCTCCGTCGCACGGGTCACCGAATCCGCCGTCAGCGGAGCCGCCCCGGTGCCGACCGGGGCCGGCCGGATGGCCGGCGGAGCGACCCCTCCGCGGCAGACGGAGGCCGACGAGGTGGTCGGCTGGGCCCGCCCGCGGCTCGCGCAGGTGCCCGGCCTGCTCGCCGCCGTTCTCACCGGCTCGATTCTCGACCCGGTCGCCCGTAGCAGGTTCAGCGACATAGACATGCACCTGCTCGTCGACGACGCCCGCCCGGAGCTCTGGCTCGACCTGACCCGGGAACTGCACGCGGAGCTTCCCGGCCTGCGCGTGAATGTCACGGACGGTGCGACCCTCGCGGCTTCACCACTGGTCCTGAGCCGGCTGCTCGCGGAGCGGCAGCCGGTCGTCGGAGATCTCTCCGAGCACGGGCTACGGCAGCCTGAGGCCGCCGCCCTCCGGGCGGAAGCCACCTTCTGGGCGCAGGACGCGCAGGCGGTGCTGTGGACCCAGGTCAGCTCTGTGGGCACGGACCGGGATCCGCTGCGCGACGCCTGGCTCGCCGGCCGTTACATGCTCGATGCCTTTCGCTATCACTTTCTCATCCGCGGCAGACGGGAAACGGCTGCCAGTCAGGTGGCGGCGGCCAGCGAAGCCGACCGCCTGCCGTATTACCGCCTGCTCTTCGAAGTCATGGAGGTCAGCCGGGAACACCGCCCACCCCCACCGGCGGAGTCGGACGAATGCCGTGGGTATCTTCTCGGCGCGCTGTCCTGCATCCGATGGTTCACGCAATCCCTGCGTGGCGATGCGGTCCCCGGTCCGGCGGACCGCCAGGAAGGGTCTCCTCCGTCGTAGGCGACCGGCAGAGCGTGAAGGTGCATCCCCGGGGATTCCGGCCCGGCCCGGCCGCGGGCTTCGCCTTCATGGCGGTTCCGACCGGTATACGGCCCGCTTCTCGGCGGCCCCCGCTGCCGGCTCCGGCCTCCCCACCACGTCTGCCGCACTGAATTCCGCGGTCGTTGGGGATCTCGACCACCTGCCGTGCACGGACGTTCGCATCCGAGTCGCTTACCGGTCATGTGCGGCTGCGAGCGTGCGGACCGTCCTTGTGAAGGAGGGTCTTCATGGCAGTCAACCGCCGTCAGGTGGTCGTGGGAACCGGCGCGGCCGGCCTGGGCTTCACCCTGTCGGGTGCGGTGAGCTCGGTGTTCGCCGGTACCGCGTCCGCCGCAACACCGAAGAAGTTCACCGGGTACGGCGAGCTGGTCCCGGATCCGAAGGGCCTGGTCGATCTTCCCCCCGGCTTCCGGTACACCGTGCTGTCCCGAGCCGGGGTCGACTCCCTGACCGGCGGGGGTGCGGTACCCGGCGCGCCCGACGGGACGTACGCGTTCCCGCTCGGCCCGGGCCGCAGCGTTCTCGTCCGCAACCACGAGCTCTCCCCCGGAGGCACGGACCTCGTCCCGCAGCGGCCGGGCATCACCTACGACCCGGCCGCCCCGGGCGGGACGACGACCGTCACCGTCGCCGGTGACCGGCTGCTGTCGGCCGTACCCAGCCTGGCCGGCACCATCCGCAACTGCGCCGGTGGCAACACCCCGTGGCGCACCTGGCTGTCCTGCGAGGAGACCGAGGACACCCCGGCGACCAACCCCGCGCTCACCAAGCGGCACGGGTACGTCTTCGAGGTCGACCCGTTCGGTCGGCTGCGTGACCGCGAGGCGGTGCCGCTGACCGCGCTCGGCCGGTTCGCGCACGAGGCCGTCGCGGTCGACCCCCAGTCGGGCTGCCTCTACCTGACCGAGGACGCGTCCAAGCCGTACGGCCTGATCTACCGCTTCCTGCCCCGCCGGCCGCTCGGCGGGCCCGGCAGCCTGCGGGCCGGCGGCAAGCTGCAGGCTCTGCAGGTCCCCGGTGTCCCGGACCTGTCCGCCATCAGCGAGCTGCACACCACGGTGCAGCTGTCCTGGGTCGACGTCCCCGACCCGGACGCCGCCACGGTGTCGACCCGCAAGCAGTTCGCCGCCGGCCAGGTCACCCAGGTCCCGAAGGGCGAGGGCATCTTCTGGTCCGGGCGTTCCGCCTACGTGGTCTCCAGCTACGCCAGGACCGCGGACGGCGCCGCCCGTGACCACGCCGGCCAGGTCTGGAAGCTCGACCCGAAGAAGGGCACCCTCGAGCTGGTGCTGCTGATCGAGCCGGGCGGCCGGTTCGACGGCCCCGACAACATCACCGTGTCGCCCAACGGCGGCATCGTGCTGTGCGAGGACGGCGACGGCGAGCAGTACCTGATCGCGCCGTCGGCCGAGGGTGTCCCCTACCCGCTGGCCCGCAACGCCGCCGGCGAGAGCGAGTGGGCCGGCGCCACGTTCTCCGCGGACGGCCGCTGGCTCTACGCCAACATCCAGAGCGACGGCCTCACGGTGGCGATCACCGGCCCGTGGTGGCGCGGCTGAGCCGTCCGCCTCGCGACCGCGAGAACGCGAGCGCGAACGACCCCGGGACGTCGAACGCGGCGTCCTGACGCACCGGTGCGCTGACCGGTGCGCCGGCTACCCGGCCGCGATCGGCCGGGTAGCCGGACCGGGGACCCAGCTGCCGGCCGCCATGACCCGCGTGACCCGCAGATCGGCGTCGAGCACGACGAGGTCGGCGTCCAGCCCGGGGGCGATCGACCCGCAGCGGTGGGCGAGGCCCAGCACCCGGGCGGGGTTCGTCGCCGCGGCGGCGACCGCCACCTCGAGCGCAAGCCCGGCCGCGACGGCGCGGCGCACCGCCAGGTCCATCGTCAGGGTGCTGCCGGCGAGCGCGCCGGTGGCGGCCAGGCGGGCCTGCCCGTCCCGGACCCGGACCGGGTGGCCGCCGAGCAGGTAGTCGCCGTCGCCGACACCCGCCGCGTCGACCGCGTCGGTGACCAGCACCAGGCGCGCCGGCTCGGCGGCGACCAGGCGCAGCAGCGCCGGGTGCACGTGCACACCATCGTTGATCAGTTCGCAGGCCACACCGGCGTCGAGCGCCGCCCCGGCCGGGCCGGGCTCGCGGTGATGCAGCGGGCGCATGCCGTTGAACAGGTGGGTGGCGAGCGTCATGCCAGCCGCGAAACCGGAGGCGGCCTCGTCGTAGGTGGCGTCCGTGTGGCCGGCGGCGGCGATCACCCCCGCCGCGAGCGCGGCCTCGGTCACCGCGCCGGCCCCGGGCAGCTCCGGGGCGAGGGTGATCACCCGCAGCGTGCCCGCGCCCGCCGCGACGAGCTCGGCGAACACCCCGCGGTCAGGCGCGCGCAGATGCTCGCCCGGCTGGGCGCCACGGCGCGCGGGCGCGAGGAACGGCCCCTCCAGATGCGCGCCGACCACATGGCCATCCGGCCCCGGCCCGGCCGCGGTGAGCGCCGCCACCCAGGACAACTGCTCGGCCAGGCGCTCCACCGGCGCCGCCACCAGCGAGACCAGCGTGCGGGTCGTGCCGTGCGCCCGGTGGAAGGCCACCGCCGCGGCCAGATCGGCCGGTGACGCCGTGACGTCGTGCCCGCCCCCGCCGTGGACGTGCAGGTCGACGAACCCGGGCACCAGCCAGGACCCGGCCAGGTCGACGATGTCCGCGCCGCCCGCCTCCCCACCGACAGGCCCGGCCGTGGGGCCGACCTCGGGGCCGACCTCGGTGATCAGGCCGTTCTCGACGCGCACCCGGCCGGGGTCGAGGACACCGTGCGGCGTCACCACCCGGGCGCCGGCCAGAAGGATCATCCCAACCTCCCCCTCGAGCCTCCCCCCGCGGGCCCGGCGTGCCCCGTGGCGGTGCGCGGGTGTGGCGGCACGCTCACCGTAGCGGCACCGCGCTGCGGGCCGGACGGGCGCCATGACGACGTAACGGACAGATCGCGCGTCCTGAGTTGAAGAAGCCCGGCGCTGGGCGTCCACTCGAAACACGGACTTCTCGCCCGGCGTGCCGCACGGCCCGGTCCCGCTGACCGGCCGCGCACGCCCGGCGGGACGTCACCGGACGACCGCCGACGGGAGCTGAATGCCGGACGGACGGGAAGCGACACCGGGCGGGGCCCGCGGCCGCGCCGAGCCGGACGGGCTGCCCGCGCGTCCGGCGTCGCGCGGCGCGTTCCGCGCGATGGCCGCCATCGGGCTGGCCTTCGTCGGGCTGGCCGCGGCCGTCGCGATGGCGCTGCCCGAACACATCGGTAAACAGGCGGCGCAGGCCGCGGTGACGGCTGCCGCGCTCGCCTCCGCGATCTGCTGCCTCGTCACCGCGCGACGGGTGCCCCGGCACGAGCGCCGGTGGCGGCGGTTCGAGGCGGCGGCGATCACGTCGAGCTTCGTGGCGGGAGTGGCCGTCTCGATGGTGGCCAGCGGGGAGACCGTCCCCGATCTCGCCGCGACCGGGGCCGCGCCGCTGCTCGGCTATGTCCTGGGCCTGGCCGGGCTGCTGACCTTCCCCACCGAACGGGCCCGCGCCATCCCGATCAGCACGAACAAACGTGGCGGGATGGCCTGGTACCTCGAGGCCGTCCTCGACGGGCTGCTCGTCGTCGGATCGCTGCTGCTGCTCGTCTACGCGATCCTGGTCGTCCCACTCGTGCGGTCGGCTCAGATCAACCAGGCGTCGCTGGCGTTCGGGGTGGCCGGCGGGGCGGGCAAGCTCATCCTGCTCTCCGCCGTCATCTTCATCCTGATCTTCCGACGGCCGACGGGCTCGGGATCGCTCAGCCTGCTCAGCGCGAGCCTGCTCCTGTTCGCCGTGACCGACGGCGCCGCGCTGAACGCCTACGCGAAGGCCACCGACGGCCCGGACGCGGTCGTGCTGGTCGGCTTCGCCGGCGGCAGCGTGCTGACCGCGCTGGCCGCCGCCGCCCCCCACGACGGCATGATCATCCGGACGAGGCGCAGCCCGCGCGGGGTCTGGGCCCGCGTCGCCGTGCCCTACCTGCCCCTCGGCTGCGTCGGCGCCCTGCTCGCGACCCAGATCATCACGCACGCCGACATTCCGGTCGCGCAGATCATCGGCATGCTCGCGCTGATGCTGCTCGCGCTCGCCCGCCAGCTCGTGACCACGATCGACAACACGCTGCTGCTGGCCCGCTACGAGGACAGCCGGGCCCGGCTGCACCACCAGGCCTTCCACGACCCGCTGACCGGCCTGGCGAACCGCACGCTTTTCTTCCGCCGGCTGCGCGCGGCCATCAACCGGCACGAGCGCACCGGCCACCCGGTGGCGCTGCTGTTCTGCGACCTGGACGACTTCAAGGTCGTCAACGACAACCTCGGCCACGCCGCCGGCGACCGGGTCCTGCGCACGGCGGCCCACCGGCTGGCCCAGGCGGCGGGCCCGACCGACACGGTGGCCCGCCTCGGCGGCGACGAGTTCGCCGTCCTGCTCGACACCGGGGCCGCGGACCGGGCGGGCGGGCGCACCGAGGAGCTGCGCGCGGCCGGCGACCGGATCCGCGCGGCGCTGCGGATCGCCGTGGCCATCGAGGACCGCCGGCACCTGGTGCGCGCCAGCCTCGGCCTGGTGATCGTGGGCACGGAGGCGGGACCGGTCTGCCCCGACGAAGTGCTCCAGCACGCCGACCACGCCATGTACGCGGCGAAACGGCTGGGGAAGGGCAGCCTCGTCGTCTACTCCCCGGAGATCGACGACTCCCGGCAGGCCGGGATGGCGGGGCAGGCCGGGATGGCGGGCTGAACGGCAGGCTCAGCCGGCGGGCCGGGCGGCGGGTGCCGCCCGGAGCGTCAGTTCTCCACCCACCCGTACTTGCGGGCGACGTCGGCGAGCTGGCGGCGGATGTGCAGGATCTGCGCGCCGGTCAGCGACGGCTCGGTCTGCAGCAGGACCTCGGTGACCTCCTGCGTGAACTCCTCGGCCGGCAGGACGTCGCACAGCCCGTCGCCGCCGTCGTCGTGGCGGGAGACCACCGGCGCCGGGGCGGTCGTGACGGCCGCCGGCCCGACGACCGAGCCCGCCGCCGGGCCCCGCAGGATCCGGGCCGCCGACGCCTTCCGGCCGCGGTCGCTCTCCTCGACCTCGAACTCCATGACCACGCCCGGCACTACCAGACTCTTCTCGACGAGGAGATCGTTCGCGTGCAGGAAGACATCCTCGCCGCCGTCGCTGGGCGCAAGGAACCCGTAGCCGCGCACATGATCAAAACGAAGTACTTTTCCCGTACTCACAACTCACCCACAGCCCCTGAGAAACCCCATGATCTGGCCCACTGCCGACCGCACCCGCCAGTCACCCCAGACGGAACCGTGGCAGTCGCCAGTCATCTTAGGCAGCTCGCGTCGCCGTGACCCAGGTTTTCGCCGCGCCGGCTTGCCTGGCCGCCGCGGCCGGGTCACACTGCGACCCAGTGGCCACGCCCACACCCCGCGCCGCCCGCTCCCACCCGGCGACACGCGTGGTGATTGGGGAGGGGGAGCATGTTCGGTCGCCGCAGGACCACCGTGGACGAGCATCCATCCGACCACGCGGCGCGCGGGCCGGCACCTGCCGCCCTGGACGGCCCCGGCCCGTACGACGTCTCCGAGCTCGCCTGGCCCGGCGGGGCAGGCGAGGCGGCGCACGAGGCGCCGGCCGACCCGCCCGACGACGAGGCCCGTTCCCGCTCCGGCTCCGGCGACGTCGTCCCGGGTGTCGGAGCTGTACCCGGTGGGGTGGGGCGGCACGCGCCCGAGATTCTCGACCTCGGCGCGCTGCGCGTCGCGGTGCCGCCGGGAGTGACCGCGCGGATCGCCCGCGGCACGCGGACCGGGCCGGGCACCGACCTCGTCCTGACGGCCGCCGGGCTCACCGTGCGGGTGACCGTGTTCGCCGCGCCGACCAGCGGGCGACTGTGGGCCGGAGTACGCGCCGAGCTGGCCGCCGGCCACCCGGAGTCGGAGGTCCGCGACGGCCCCCACGGCCCGGAGCTGCTGCTCCCGGGCTGCCGGGTCGTCGGAGTCGACGGCCCACGCTGGTTCCTGCGGGCGGTCGTGACCCCGGTCGACGCCGACGGGGCCGACGAGATCCTGCGCGGCCTCGTCGTCGTACGCGGCCCCGCCGCCATGCCGGCGGGCACGGCCCTGCCGCTGCTGCCGGTCGGGCCGGCCGGCAGCCGCCCGAACGCCGGAGCCCTCGACGACCTGTGGACCGACGAGCCGCTGACGGCCGGCACCGGAACCCTCGAGGGTCGCCGCGCCGTGCACGAGTACGCGGCGGCCTTCACCGGCGACCTCAGCCGCAACCTGTCGACCTGGGGCTGAAGCCCCACCGGGCTGTGGGGCATGATGCAGCCGGGGGTGGGCCGTGCCATGCCCGTCTCCCCCGTCTCCCGACCCGACTCGACCTTGATGGCGGCGGTGTGCGCACCGAGCAGGACCTGGCCTACGCGACGCTGTCCGACGCGCAGCGTCTCGATCTGTACCTGCCCACGGGCGGCGGCGACCCGCTTCCGGTCGTCGTCGCGATCCACGGCGGCGGGTTCGCCGTCGGCGACAAGCAGGACATGGCCCGCACCGCGCACGCGCTCGCCGACGCGGGCTACGCGGTGGCCAGCGTCAACTACCGGCTCTCCGGTGAGGCGGCGTTCCCGGCGGCGGTCGCCGACGTCCGGGCCGCGGTGCGCTGGCTGCAGGCGAACGCGCACCGCCTCGGGCTGGATCCGGCCCGGATCGGGGTGATCGGCGAGTCGGCCGGCGGCTACCTCGCCGCCATGCTCGGCGCCGCCGGCGACGACCCGCTGTCCGAGGACGTCGACCTGGGTCCTCCCGTGGGCCTGGCCCCTGTCGTGGACCTCAGCCCCGCCGGAGCGCGGCCGTCCAGCGCGGTGCGGGCGGTGGTCGACCTGTACGGCCCGGTGGACTTCTCGACCATGGACGCCCAGCTGCGCGCGAATCCGCGCTGCCCGGCCCGGGCCGCCTCGCACGACCGCGCGGACTCCCCCGAGTCGCGTTTCCTCGGCGCGCAGATCACCGCCGCGCCGGAGCTGGTGCGTCTGGCCAGCCCGCTGTCCCACCTGCGCCGTGACCGCCCGCCGCCGCCGTTCCTGATCGAGCACGGCGACACCGACTGCACCGTCCCCTACCAGCAGTCGCAGCAGCTCGCGGACGGCCTGTACGCCGCCGGCGGGTCGGTCGAGCTCACCCTGCTGCGGGGGGTGGGCCACGGCGGGGCCTTCCCGCTCGCCGAGCGCCTGGCGGGCATCATCCGGTTCCTGGACCGCGCCCCGCGCTGATCTTGGCCGCTACTGACGGGGTCGCTGCTGACAGGGTCTCAGGGACGGAAGCTGTCGGGGTCGGCGGCGGCCCAGTCGGCCGCCCACGAACGCGGCGCCTCGGCGAGCAGCTCACCGGGTTCGAGCCACTCGTACAGCTCGGCGTAACTGCGGGTGTCGGTGTGGGTGATGCGCCGCATGAGCATCCCCGGGTGGAGCTGCTCGGGCCCGGTGCAGCCGAGCGAGGCCATCACCTGCACCGCCTGGGCAACGGTCGCCGCCTGGTAGCGGCGGACCCGTTCGCTCTTGTCGGCGACGTCGAGGGCGCGGGCGCGGCGCGGGTCCTGGGTGGCGACCCCCACCGGGCAGGTGTTGGTGTGGCAGCGCTGGGCCTGGATGCAGCCGACCGCCATCATCATCGCCCGGGCCGCGTTCGTGTAGTCCGCGCCCTGCGCGAGCCGCTTGACGACGTCCACCCCGCTGGCGACCTTGCCGGCGGCCCCGATCCGGACCCGGTCCCGCAGGCCCACCCCGACCAGCGCGTTGTGCACGGTGATCAGGCCCTCCGTCAGCGGGGTGCCCACATGATCCTCGTACTCCAGCGGTGCGGCGCCGGTGCCGCCCTCCGAACCGTCCACCACGATGAAGTCCGGGGTGATCCCCTCCTCCACCATCGCCCGGCAGATCGCGAGCAGCTCGCGGCGCGACCCGACGCACAGTTTGAACCCGGCCGGTTTGCCGCCGGCGAGCTCGCGCATCCGCCCGACGAACAGGACGAGCTCGCGCGGGGTGGCGAAGACCCGGTGGAACGACGGGCTGATGCACGCGACCCCCTCGGGGACCCCGCGGGCCCGGGCGATCGACGCGGTGACCTTCGCCGCCGGCAGCACGCCGCCGAGGCCGGGCTTGGCGCCCTGACTCAGCTTGAGCTCGACCATCCGCACCGTGGGCAGCGCGGCGACGTCCTTGAAGCGGGCCGGGTCGAAGTCACCGTCGGGGGTGCGGGTACCGAAGTAGCCGCTGCCGATCTCCCAGACCAGGTCGGCGCCGTGGCGCAGGTGGTACTCGGTGAGCCCGCCCTCGCCGGTGTCGTGCGCGAAGCCGCCGGCCGCGGCGCCACGGTTCATCGCCAGCACCGCGTTGGCCGACAGCGACCCGAAGCTCATCGCCGAGACGTTGAGCAGCGCCATGTCGTAGGGCTGGGTGCAGTCCGGCCCGCCGACGCGCACCCGCGGCGGCGCGGAGCCGGGGGCGACCGGCACGGGCGCCGTGGAGTGCGGGAGGTACTCGTAGCCGACCTCGTTGACGTCGCGCTCGGTACCGAAGGCCTGGTCCCCATGGGTGCCCTTGGCCCGCTGGTAGATCATCGTCCGGGTGGCACGGTCGAACGGGCGGCCGTCGTAGTTGCGCTCGACGAAGTACTGCTGGACCTCCGGGCGGATGGTCTCGAGCAGGAACCGGGCATGCCCGAGCACCGGGTGGTACCGCAGGATGGCGTGCTGGCGCTGGACGACGTCGTGCACGGCCACGGCCAGCAGCGCGCCGGCCACCGCGGCGGCGGCCCACCAGCCGGCCGTGGCCAGCAGCGCCCCGCCGACCGCCACTGCCGTCAGCACGGCCAGGACCAGCACGGTGACGAGCGGCAGCATGGCGATCGCGTCCTTCCCCGCCCCGATGCGTCGGGTCACGGCAGCTGTTCGCACCGCCCCGATCGGCCCGGACCGGGATCCGAGGCGGGTCCGGATCCGACCGTATCCCGCGCTTCGTCCCGGTGGCGCCACCGCCGCCATCCCAAGATCAGCTTGGACGTCCACACACGGCCGCACGATCCGGGTCCGGATCGTGCGACCGGCCGGCGGCTGTCAGCTGTAGCGGAGGTTGTCAGCTCTGCTGGAGCTGCGCGCGCGGTCGGCCCGTCTCACGCGGGGCCGCGGCAGCCGGGATGGGCACATCCCGCGCCCCCCGGCCGGGGATGAACAGGCCGATCAGTACGGCGGCCGCCGCCGCGCCCGCGCCGAGCGCGAACACCGCGTGGAAGCCCGCCAGCGACGGAACCTCCCGGCCGTCGAACGTGATGGTCATGTTGGCCAGCATCACCCCGACGATGGCAGCCGACGAGGAGGTGCCCAGCGAGCGCATCAGGGTGTTCAGACCGTTGGCCGCCGCGGTCTCGGTCGCCGGCACCGCGGCCATGATCAGCGACGGCATCGACGCGTAGGCCAGCGCCACCCCGACCCCGCCGATCACCGCGAGGAGCACGACCTGCCAGACCGAGTGCATCACGAACAGGCCGATCAGGTAGCTGACCCCGATGATCGCGGAACCGAGCACCAGCGTCGTCTTCGGCCCCCACATCGCCGACACCCGGGCGGTGAGCGGCGAGGCGAGCATCATGACCACCCCGAACGGGGCGAAGCACAGCCCGGCGACGACCATCGACTTGCCCAGCCCGTAGCCGGTGCCCGCGGACAGCTGCAGGAACTGCGGGATGACCAGCCCCATCCCGTACATCGCGAAGCCGACGACGACCGAGGTCAGGTTGGTCATCAGCACCTGGCGGCGGGCACTGACCCGCAGGTCGACCACCGGGGAGGCGTGGCGCAGCTCCCACGGGCCCCACATGGCCAGCACCGCGAGCGCGGCGAGCACCGTCCCCAGGGTGGTGGTGGACGTCCAGCCCCAGGTGCTGCCCTTGGAGATCGCCAGCAGCAGGCAGGTGATCCCGGCGCCGAGCCCGAGCGCCCCGACGACGTCGAAGCGGCCGCGGACGTCGCGCACCGGCGACTCGGGGACGACCCGCCACAGCATGGCGAGCACCAGCACGCTCAGGACGGTGGCCGTCCAGAAGAGCACGTGCCAGCTGAAGTTCTGAGCGATCAGCGCCGAGGTCGGGACACCCAGCGCGCCGCCGATGCCGAGCGAGGAGCTCATCAGCCCGAGCGCGGAGCCGAGCCGCTCGGGCGGCAGCTCGTCGCGCATGAGGCTGATCCCGAGCGGGATCAGCCCGGTGGCCAGCCCCTGCAGCCCGCGGCCGACAACCATCTGTGGCAACGACGTGCTCAGCGCGCAGACCAGCGAGCCGGCGCCGAGCAGCCCCACGCTGCCGAGCATGATCCGGCGCTTGCCGTACATGTCACCGAGCCGCCCGGCGACGGGCGTCGCGACGGCACCGGCCAGCAAGGTGATCGTGACGACCCAGGTCGTGTTGGACGCCGAGGAGTCCAACAGGTGCGGGAGCTGCGGAATGATCGGCACGACCAGGGTGTGCATGAACGACGCCACGATGCCCGCCACGGCCAGCGCCGCGGTCAACAGGCTCGGGCGCGGCGCGGTCGGTCCCATCGGCGCCGTCGACGCCGGGCCCGCCCCCGGTTCGGCCGGGTCCGTGCGAGCTCGCGCCATGGCGGTACTCCGATTCGACGAAGGTGGTGCGGGCTCGACGAAGGTGGTGCGCGGCGGCGACGCCGGGACAGACTGCCAGGCCGAACGCCAGCTCAGGCGTTTCCTATATGCATGCTACACGCAATATGGTTTATACACATCCTGTCGTCACACCGTTAGACTGGGAGAAAGGTCACGGTCCGCCGCCGCTGGTGCGCGCGGACGTCCAGCGGAGGCCCGGGTGCACGACAGTCTGCGCGACCTGGAGCGGGAGCTGATGCTGCTCGCCAGGCACCACATCGCGCCCAACGCCGCGAGGCGCGGGCGAACGCGTCACCTCGACCGCTCCGCCTATCTCCTCCTCAGCCGCCTCGAGGCCCAGGGCCCGATGACCATCGGCCAGCTCGCCGAGGCCTTCTCCCTCGACGTCTCCACGGTCAACCGCCAGACCGCCGCGGTCCTCCAGGCCGGCCTGGCCGAGCGCATCCCCGACCCCGACGGCGGCCTCGCCCGCAAGCTGAGCATCACCCCCGAGGGAGCCCGCCGCGTCGCCGACGACCGCGCCTTCGTCATCGGCGAGCTGAGCGGCCTGGTCTCCACCTGGTCGGAGGACGAGTTACGCCTGTTCGCCAGCATGCTCGAGCGCTTCAACGCAAGCATCGAAGCCAAGGACGGCCAGCGCCCCTGGCCACGCTCCGCTTCCGTCCCCGGCCGCTGACCGCAGGGGCGCGCCGGCGGCGGCACCCCCTCGAGACACCAGCGCGGCGCGGCGCGCCGTGGCAGCGCCTGGTCCGCCGCCACCGCCGCACCGGCGAGTACGCCTTCTACCGCTCCCACGCGCCAGGCCCGGTCCCGCTGTCCGCGCTGGTCAGGGTCGCTGGCCGCCGCTGAGTCGGCGAAGAAACGATCCAGACCTGTCTCGCGATGCTCGCCCATGCTTTCCTCGCCCGGCTGTTCACCGCTCTCGTCGTCCAGACGACCGAGACTGTTGCCCACGTCCTGCACTGGTCACAGTGGCGGCGCCGCCATCAGGCCACCGCCCGCGCCAGCCACTACCGACGACGACGGGTTCTCCGGGAGGTAGGCGCAGTGTCGCGGCCTCGTCCGGGGTGGGCATTGCCTCTGATCGTCGGGCTTCCAGGTTCGGCCGGAGGCGACGCGGTCAGCGGCGAACGCGACCAGGTCGGTGTCCCGCCACTTCGCCCTGTCGTACCGGCCAGATCCTGACCTTCCTGGACGAACCCAATCCCGTGGCTGCCCCAGGCCGGCCCCGGCTGTCGCGGGACCGGGGTGGGCGGAAGGCTCGGGTTGGCTCGGGCGAGCCGCGGGGCGGGACCGAACGTCCGTCCGGCCGGGACCTTCGTCGTTGCTCCGGCGACAAATGATTCGGGCCTGGCGGGTTCCGTACCGACCAGACTCGAGATGCGCAGGCCTGACGGCACCATCGACCGTCCAACTGTCACCGACAGTGTGCGCCCACGACCCCCAGCCGCCCTTGGCCGCCACGGGGGGTTGTGCCGTCCGGCGACTGCGCGGCCGCCCGAACAGGCGAATGCATCGGACCATGGAGGACGACACGGTGAGCGAAGACAGCACGGCTGGTACGACTCCGCTGCACCTGCGCGGCCGCGACGCGGTCATCGCCGCCTCCACCGACGCACGGTGGCGCGACGGGGCCCCGCCGGACTACCGCTTCTCCCGCGAGGTGATGCCCGGGGAGCGCACCGTCCACCACACGCCCGGCTCCCTCGCCGACGTCGTCGAGCAGCTCGTGCAGGTGTTCGAGATGGAGCTCTCCTACAAGAGCGACCCCGCCCAGTGGGTCAGCATGGTCAGCGACCGGATCCGGGTCAGCATGAACGGAGGACCGGCGGCGGACAGCGCCGAGCTCGCCGAGCGGGGCAGCTACAACGTCCTGATCGGCGAGAACCCCTACTACTCGGCCGCCGCGGAGACCTTCGAGTCCTCCCATGAGACCTTCCACCGGGCGTTCCCGGGCGGGTTCTTCTGGGAGGTCCTCGAGGTGTACTCACCGCCGCCCGTGATCGCCTTCAAGTGGCGGCACTGGGGTACCTTCGACGGCCCCTACCAGGGGCACCAGCCGACCGGGGAGCGGATGGAGCTGTTCGGCGTCACGGTCGCCCGCTGCGCGCCGGACCTGCGCCTACTCGCGGTGGAGAACTTCTACGACAACACCACGTTCCTGGGACGTCTCGCCGGTGCCGACGGACCGGGGACGGGCGGTCACCCGGGAAGCGCCTGACAAGCCCGTTTCGCAACGAGATCGACGACGGTGGGTCCGTCCGGGCCGGGCGTCGGGTGCCCTGCGAAGCGCCGCGACCGGCTGTGGTTCGTGGTGGCCGCGGGCGTGTGGTGGGCGCGGGAGCGGGGACTCCGGTGGTGGCCGACGCGAGAAGTATTCATGTCGGCCCAGCCGTTATGCACGGCGGGGGGAACCGCGGCGGTTCAGTGAGAGCCTGGACTCACTGGACGGCCACGCATCGCCCGGCGGCGGAGCCTGCCGTGCATAACAGCTCGTTTCCGCGTGATCCGCGGCTGCCGCAGGATCCCTCGTGGGGTTGGACGATCGGCCCCGGGCAGTTGGGGCGGGGAGTGGAACGAGCCGTAAGGGACGAGAATGTTCGCGCCGGACCGATCCGCGAGGTCCGCGGCGACGAACCCCGGTCGAGTCATTGGTGACGACGCGATGGGGAGTCATGGAAGCCGACCAGATCCAGGCGGCGGCGCTGCGCGCCCTGCCCGGTACCGGGGACGGCGTTTGCGGGCCGACCCCGGAGACGCTACTGGCCCGCACGGGCCGCGGGGACACCGACGCGTTCGGTGCCCTCTACGACCAGCTCGCCGCACGCGTGTACGGACTCGTGCGCCGGGTCGTGCGCGACCCGGCGCAGGCCGAGGAGGTCACCCAGGAGGTCTTCGTCGGGGTGTGGCAGGAGGCGCCGCGGTTCGACC
Organism: Parafrankia sp. BMG5.11; assembly: GCF_004337455.1. Taxonomy (NCBI): domain Bacteria; kingdom Bacillati; phylum Actinomycetota; class Actinomycetes; order Frankiales; family Frankiaceae; genus Parafrankia; species Parafrankia sp. BMG5.11. The sequence continues at coordinate 90,363 of NZ_SJXI01000093.1, forward strand.
CCGCCCGCGGCAGTGTCACCGGGTGGGTCTCGACGATGGCGCACCGCCGCGCGGTCGACCGGGTCCGCTCCGTCGAGGCCCAGCGGGCGCGGGACGTCCGGGTCGCGGCCCGGTCCACCGCGCGGCCGCACGACCAGGTCGCCGAGCAGGTCGAGACCAGGCTGGAGCACGAGCGGATCCGCGGCTGCCTGGGCGACCTGACGGCCACCCAGCGCGAGTCGATCACACTCGCCTACTACTCCGGTTACACCTACCGCGAAGTCGCCGAACTGCTCGAACTACCCGTCGGCACGGTCAAGACCCGGATGCGTGACGGGCTGAGCCGGCTGTCGGACTGCATGGGGGGCCGGTCTTGACCGCCAACGCACACTCACTCGTCGCTGCCCGGGCGCTCGACGCCGTCGACCAGGCCGACGCCGCGCTCGTCGACGCCCACCTGGAGCAGTGCGAGTTCTGCGCCGACGAGCTCGTCCGCCTCTCGGCGGCTACGGAGCATCTCGCGGCGATCGCCGCCGAGCAGCCACCGCCGGGCCTGCGGGCGGACATCCTCGCCGTGATCGGGATGACGCCGCAGTTCCGCCCGCGCGTTCCCACGGACCGGGCCGCGCCACCCACCGGCCGACCTGATCAGACCGGTCAGCACGACGGATCCGCCCGGCTCGGCCAGGCCGGGCTCGGCCGTGCTCGGCCCACCCCCGGTCTGCCCGGCCGGGGTCGGCAGGGCGGCCCCGCCGGGCGGCGCCGACGTCCGGGCGCACGTCACGCGCTGGTCGGGGTCGCCGCCGCCGCCGTCCTCGCGGCGGGAGCCGCCCTGGGGACCGTCACCATCAACCAGCGGGCCGAGCTCGCCGACACACGCGCCCAGGTCACCGACGCCCAGGCCCTCGCGGCCTCCGCGCTCACCGTGGCCGACTCTGCACCGGTCGCCGGGGGCGGCCAGCTGACCATGGCGAACGCCGGCAACCTGGCGGTCGTCTCCGCGCGCGACCTGCCGCCGCTCGATGCCGGGAAGGTCTACCAGCTGTGGCTGCTCGGGCCGGCGGGAGCGCGCTCCGCCGGGCTGACGGCCGGTAACTCCAGGTCCGCCGACTGGGTCGTCGGCAACGTGGGCGACGCGGAGAAGGTCGCGCTCACCGTCGAACCCGCCGGCGGGTCAGCGCAGCCCACCACGGATCCCGTCGGCGCCGTCGCGCTCAAGGCCCACCAGAGCGCTGGACGCAAACAGGGCTAGGCAGCCGGGCCGACAGGCCGGGACGGGATCAGGCGCCTACCGGTGTCGGCTGGAGTTTGAAGATCGTGCGACGGATGTCGTCGATGGTGGAGTCGAGTCCGGTGATGGCCGCGTTCAGGCGGGCCGCGGTCACGTCGCCGACGGCCCGCGTGAGCGACTGCAGGTGCAGGCCGATCGCGAAGAGCCGTTGGATGACGAGATCGTGCAGGTCCCGGGCGATGCGCTCGCGGTCCTCGAAGACCGCGAACCGGGCGCGCTCGCGGTGTGCCTCGGCCAGTTGGAGGGCCAGGGCGGCGTCGTTCGCGAATGCTCCGGCCAGCTCGGGGTCGTTCCCGGCGAACGGGACGCCCTCGGTGCTGTTGCCCAGGACCAGCGCGCCGAGGGGCTTGTCCGCGACGACCAGCGGGATGACCAGCGCCTCGCGAAGCCGCGGATCCGGCGGGATCGGCGGCGCCACCGCCATCGGGCCGTCCGGTCCCTTCGCCGCGGACCCGTCCGGCGGGCCCGCGGCCGCCGCCCGCCCCGACCCCGACCCCGACCCCGACGCGGGGGCGGGGGCGGGGGCGGTCGGCGATGCTGCCGCGGGGATGTTTCCGCGTGGTTCCGGCCGGGCTTCGGTGGGTCCGGTCAGGGCGACCGGGCCGCTCCAGGCGTCGGTCGCGTCGAGATCACCCACGTGCACGGGACGTCCGGCCAGGAACTCGGGACGGTTCTCGGCCGCGTCGAGTGCGAGCGCGAGGCTGTGCAGGGTTTCCGGGTCGGAGTGGCGGTGGGGGGCCGAGTCGACCTCGGTGGCGACCAGGTTGCCCGCCTCGTCGGGTAGTGCCACGGCGCCGACGTCCGCCGAGGTGACGCCGCGGGCGAGCGAGGCGAGCAGCATGAGGGCCTGCTGGGACTGGCCGGCCACCAGCGCGCCGGCGGTGATCTCCGCGCTGGCCGCCAGCCACGCGCGGCCGCGCTGGGCCTCCTCGTAGAGCTGCCGCGACCGGCGCTCGGCGCGGTCCCGGTCGATCGCCGCGCCGAGGATGTTCGCCACGGACTGGAGGAAGCGTGCCTCCTCCCCGGTGAAGCGGCGCGAACGCGTGCTGGCCGCGGCCAGCACGCCGAACGGTGACCGGGCCGAGCCGATCCGGGCCGCGAGCGCCGCCTGCGCGCCTCCGGCGTCGGACCACCCGCTGCGCAGGTGTGGACGGGTTCCGAGGTCGTTCGCCACGACGGGCTCGTCGACGCCGAGCGCGAGGTGGACGAGTGAGCTCGCTTCGGCCGCCAGCGTGCCGGTCAGGTAGATCGGGCCGGTGCCGAGCTGCGTGGACGCGGTCGGCACCGACGGGTCGGTCAGGCGCGCGAGGTGCCCGGGATCGGACGCACCGGCACCCGGCCCGCCAGCACCACCGGCGGCGCTGGTGGATGAACCGTTGGCGGATCCGTCGGGCAGACCGGCGCGCTCGGGACCGTCGGCCAGGCTCGCCCGGTCGCCGGCGGGTTCGCGGCGGATCACGTCGCAGACGGCGACGTCCAGGGTGGTGGTGACCAGACCGACCGCCTCGACGAGCAGGGTCGGGATGTCGAGATCTGCCAGCGCGCGCTGCCCGAGCCGGGCGAGCCCGGCCTGCTGGCGCTCGGCCCGGCGCAGGTCGGTGATGTCGGACAGGACGAGCGCGGCCATCTCCTCACCGCCCTGGTCGAACGGGATCACCGAGGCGCGCAGCGCCCGGCCGGTGCCCCGCTCGCCCGCCAGCTCGAGGTCGCCGAGCTGTGCCCGACGGGTGCGCAGGGCGAGCGCGACCAGGCCCCAGTCGCCACCGAGGGAGCGTGTCTGCCAGTCAGCGGGGTGCAGCAGCTCGACCAGCCGGTCGAGCGGGTCCCCGGGAAGCAGCTGCGCGCCGACCAGGCGGTCGACGACCGGCGAGCCGCGGCGCAGCCGCAGGTCGCGGTCGTAGACGGCGACGCCCGTCGGCAGCTCTTCGGGATCGGTGCCTGCGGTGATCAGTTCCAGCAGCGTGGCGTGCTCCCCGACCGCCTCGGCGCCGAGCCGGGAGTCGGTGACGTCGAGGATCGTGCCGGTGTTGCCGAGCACCTCACCGGACGGGCCGCGCAGCACGTTCGCGCGGATCTGTACCTGCCGGTAGCCGCCGTGGCGGGTGCGGTAGCGGGTCTCGTGGTGGCAGTGGTCGGCGCCGCCGCGCACCACGCCCATGAACAGCGCGGTCGTGTACTCGACCTCGTCGGGGTGGACGTAGTCGAGGAAGCGGGCGCCCAGGCTCGGGCCGACGTCGTAGCCGGTGAGGGTGGTCCAGGCCCGGTTCAGGTAGGTCCAGCGGCCCTCCGCGTCGGTGCGGAACACCACCTCGCTCAGGCTGTCGAGGAGGTTCGCCGCGGACGTCTCCGCGGCCGCCGCCCGGCCCGGACCGCTGCGTGACCAGGGCCGGGTCGTCGGGTCGGCATGGCTTGTCTCGGACGTCACCGGGCCCCCATCCATCACGGCTGCGATCATCACCCGCGCCCCGGCCGGGGGCACGGGCGATCTTCCTAGGACTGACACCGTACGCGGTGCGGGTGACCGCCGCTGCTGGAACAACATCCTCCCCGGAGCGCTTCGCCGGCCCTCATCCGGGGGACCGTTCCCCCAGCCGCAGCCTTGTATCCGCAACGACTTCGGCAGCTGCCGGCGCAATCCTCGCGCCCGGGCGGGGGACCGCCGGCGGATCCCTGCGGCGCCCGCCGAAAGCCCGATCCGGCGCGGAGAGATCGCTACCGTGGGTTCCGTGGACATGACACCGCTGACGCACGTCGAGGTCGACGGCCACCCCGCGGGCGTGGACGACCTGCGCCACCTCGCCCTGGCCAACGACGGCCACCTCACGACGATGCAGGTCCGGGCCGGCCGGGTCCGGGGGCTGGCACTGCACCTGCGTCGGCTGGACCGCGCCAACCAGGAGCTCTACGGCACCTACCTGGACGGCGGCCTGGTCCGCGACCGGATCCGGCACGCGCTGGCGACCACCCCGGCCCCGCACGGCCCGGCGGAGAGCGGCGACGCGACCGTGCGGACGGTGGTCTTTCCCACCGGAACGGGGTCGGTCTCGATCCTGGTCTCGATCGGCCCGCCGGCCGAGCCCGCCGCCGGCCCGCTGCGGCTGTGCTCGCTGCGCTACCAGCGGCCGTTCCCGCACATCAAGCACGTCGGCAGCTTCGGGCAGATCCACTTCGGCCGGCTGGCCCGCGGGCGCGGCTTCGACGACGCGCTGCTCGTCACCGGGGAGGGCCTGGTCTGCGAGACCACCGTCGCCAACATCGGTTTCGTCACCGCGGCGCCGGCCAGGGTGATCTGGCCGGACGGCCCGTCGCTGGTCGGCGTCACCATGGCGCTGCTCGACGAGCGGCTGCGCCCCGGGGCCACCGCCGAGCCTGTCGCACATCAAGTCCCCGCCGCCGCGGCCGCGGTGACGGCGCCCGACACCGCCACCATCGTGCCCGCCGCCGCGGCCGGAGAGGAGCGCGGCCCGCTCCTCGAGTCCCGACGGGAGCCGGTACGGCTGGCGGACGTCGGCCACTTCCGGGCCGCCTTCGTCGCCAACGCACGGGGGATCGTGCCCGTCGACCGGATCGACACCACACCGGTCCCGGTGAACGAGACGGTGCTGGCCGCGCTGCGCCGCGCCTACGCCTCGGTGCCCTGGGACGAGATCTGACCGTCGGCCGCCGGGCGATGATGGGGGCATGACAGGCAACACGTCCACCGGGGTCGTCGGCTGGCTCGACGCGACCGGCGGGATCAGCGGCGACATGCTCCTCGGTGCCTGCCTGGACGCCGGGGTCGACCTGGCCGTGCTGCGGGCCGCCGTCGCGGCGCTGCGCCTGCCCGACGAGGTGCGGCTGGACGCGCGGACTGTGCAGCGCGGAGGGCTGCGGGCGTCCCAGGTTCTGGTGCGGTGCGCGCCGAGCCCGCACGCGCGCGGGCTCGCCGACATCCTCGGGCTGCTGGATGCCGCCGACCTCGACCCGGTCGTACGGGCCCGGGCCGCGGACGTGTTCCACGCGCTGGGGGCCGCCGAGGCGCGGGTGCACGGTCGTCCCATCGAGCAGGTGCACTTCCACGAGGTCGGCGCGCTCGACAGCCTGGCGGACGTCGTCGGCGCCGTCGCCGGCCTGCACGCGCTCGGGATCGACCGGCTCGTGTGCAGCCCGATCTCGCTGGGCGGCGGTCGGATCAGCGCGGCGCACGGGGCCATCCCGTTGCCCGGGCCGGCCGTCCTGGAGCTGCTGCGGGCGGCCGGGGCGCCGGCGTCGGGCGGCCCGGTGGAGACCGAGCTGGCGACGCCGACCGGGGTGGCGCTCGCCGTCACGCTCGCCGAGGAGTTCGGTCCGATGCCGCTCATGCGCACCACGTCGATCGGGCTGGGCGCCGGCGGGCGGGATCTCGACGGGCATCCGAACGTGACCCGGCTGGTCGTCGGCCGGGCCGATCTGGCGGGGCCGGCGGCGGCGCACGGGGCCCGCCACGGCGACAGCGTCGTGCTGGAGACGAACGTCGACGACCTGGACCCGCGGCTGTGGCCGTCGACGCTGCGGGCGCTGCTCGCCGGCGGCGCGGCGGACGCCTGGCTGACCCCGATCCTGATGAAGAAGGGCCGGCCCGCGCACGTCCTGTCGGTGCTGTGCGAGCCCGCCGCGGCCGACCGGCTGCGGCAGGTGATCTTCAGCCACACGACGTCGATCGGGGTCCGCGAGCACACGGTGACGAAGTCCGCGCTGGCCCGCCGCGAGCTGCGGGTGGCGGTGGCGGGCGGGGAGGTGCGGGTGAAGATCGCCTCGTCTCGCGGTGCCGTCGTCAACGCCTCGGTGGAGTACGACGACGTGGTCGCGGTGGCGGCGACGGCCGGGCTACCCCCGAAGGTGGTCCTGGACCTGGCCCGGGCGGAGGCCGTGCGGGCCCACTCCCCCGCAGCCCCTGGGAACGAGTTTCCGACGGTCGAGCACCCCGGGGCCCACGGGCACGGCCGGCCGGGTCAGCCGGGCTGACGTCCCGGCGGCTCGCCCGGCCCTGTTGATCCGTCCGAACTGATCACCCGGCCCGGCGGATCGCCGATCGCGAGGTCGGCGATCCGCCGCGGGGCGCCAGGTCAGACGGGGCTCAGCGGTGCTGGCCCGAGGTTCCGTGCTGGCGGGGCTGCGTGGGCCGGCGGCGGGCCGGCCGGGTGCGCGGGCCGTCGTGGGGCCGCGTCCGCACGGCGGCTGCGGGGACGGGAGCGGGAGCCGCGGGCTCCAGATCCATGTCCTCCGGCGCCGCCGGCGCGAGGCGCCCGAAGTCCGGCGCGTGGAAGGGGTGGTTCGTCGGCGGCGGAGGCGCCTGCCGACGCAGCGGCCGTACCGGCTCCGCTGCCGAGAAGAGAGGGAGCGAGATCGTGTCGATGAGAGGTCACGCTTTCGGATGGGGTCGCCGTGACGAACGGCGAGACGGGCAGAAAAAGATCATGAAGTGTCACCGTCGGGCGGACACGCCCTCCGGTGGCGACGCGCCTCTTCGGGGCCGCCTGTGTTCCCGCGCGCGGGAACCGTCCCGCGGCGTGCAGGCGCCTGTTCGCGCCCGCACGGCCTCAGAGGTGGGACATCCCCTCGAACGGGCTCGGTATGCGTTCCTGCCGGGACCCGAAGTCGACGAGGACGGCGGCCGTACCCTCGACCCGGGTTACCCGGCCGAGCCCGTACGCGTCGTGTACGACCCGGTCGCCCTCAGCGAACTGAGGACACGGCGGGATCACGGGAGCCTTGAACGGACTGGTGGGCAGATGGCGTCTGGGCACCGCTGACTGGCTCATCACCGCAAGTATGCAACGGCAGGGCGAGGCAGGCAGCTCGCAGGGTCCGCCACGCGGGCGGTTGACGCTCCGCCGGGGCCATGCCCGGGCCTGACCTGGGGGTACATTGCCGCACCATCCGTCCATTAGCCCCGGCTTACCCGGGATGTACTGACACCGGACGTGATCGTGCAGGCAGTCCGCTGTACTCAACGGTACGCCCCCGCGGGCCGGAGCGTCGAGGACGGGCAGCCGGCCGGGATGCGAGTTGTCACGTCAGCGCATGGACCGGCTGACGCAACTCACTGGCCCCGCCCCCAGCAGGGAGGACTGCGCGGGGGCACCAGCCCGACGCTGCCCACCCGACCCGCCACCCATCACGATCAGTCAATTGCGGTGTGTTGGCGACGGGCCGCCTACCTGCCGCGCGGCGGCCGGTCCCACCACGTTTCGCACGCTCGTGAGCGGCGATCCTGGCGGTGCGGCCAATCCGAGCGAGGTTCCGCCGCATGCCCCAGGGCGGTGGGACACGTCGTCCTGCGCCGAGGAGTTCGCCTGTGAGCACATCCCCATCCACATCCACCACCGGAACGTCCGCCACCGGGCGCGGCGCCGTCGTCGTCGTCGTGGTGGGCGCGTCGGGCAACGTCGGGACGAGCGTCCTGACGGCCCTGGCCCGCTCGCCCGCGATCGCCCGTATCACCGGTGTCGCCCGCAGACCACCTCGCTGGACTGCGGAGAAGACCACCTGGGTGCCGGCCGACGTTGCCCGCGACGACCTGCTCCCCGTGTTCGCCGGCGCCGACGTGGTCATCCATCTCGCGTGGCTGTTCCAACCCACACACGATCCGACGGCGACCTGGCAGGCCAACGTCCTCGGCGGCATCCGGGTGTTCGACGCGGCGGCGCGGGCGGGTGTGCCGGCTCTCGTGTGTGCCTCGTCGGTCGGCGCGTACTCCCCCGGACCGAAGGATCGCACCGTCGACGAGACCTGGCCGACCCACGGCTGGCCAGGCGCGGCCTACACCCGGGAGAAGGCCTACGTCGAGCGTGTCCTCGACGCCTTCGAGCTCGATCATCCGGCGATGCGGGTGGTCCGGCTCCGGCCGGGGTTCGTCTTCAAACGGCGGGCGGCCAGCCGGCAACGCCGCCTGTTCGCGGGGCCGCTCCTGCCCGGCGGGCTGGTTCGGGCCGCCACGGTACCCGTGGTTCCCGATCTCGCCGGGCTGAGATTCCAGGTCGTCCATTCCGAGGACGTGGGCGAGGCCTACCGGCTCGCCGCCGAGCGGACCGTTCGCGGGGCCTTCAACATCGCGGCCGAGCCCGTGGTCGACAGCCGGACCCTCGCCGAGGCCCTCAGCGCCCGCGCCGTACGGGTACCGGCGGGGGCGGCCCGCGCCGCGCTCGCGGCGGCCTGGCGCCTGCATCTGGTGCCTGCCACCCCAGGGCTTCTCGACGCCGTCCTGCACCTGCCCCTCATGGACACCACCCGCGCCAGGACGGAACTGGGCTGGACGCCCCGGCACGACTCCCACGCCGCCCTCCGCAGCCTCCTCACGGGGCTGCGGGAAGGCGCCGGAGGGGACACCGCCGCCCTCGCACCAGACACCCCCGCGGGCCGTCTGCGGGAGATCCGTACCGGCGTGGGCAGGCACGCCTGACAAGCCGACCACGCGCCGGGAGGGCTGGATACCGGCACGGAGGAGAGGATTTGCGGGCGCCGCAGCGGCTAAGCATCGGTCATGGCTGCGATCTGGAGACGGCACCGGCGGGATGAGGAGCCGGACCGGCTTCACGAGCTGCGTCCGCGTTCCTGGTTCGCGGTGCTGCGGCGCACGGTCAAGGAGTTCAAGGACGACGAGCTGCCGGACCGGGCGGCCGCGCTCACCTACTACGGTGTTCTGGCGATCTTCCCGGCGCTGCTGGTCCTGGTGTCGCTGCTCGGCGTGGTCGGGAGGTCCGCGACCGACAGCATCCTGACCAACATGGAACAGCTCACTCCCGGGTCCGCCAGGGACATCCTGCGGAACGCGGTGAACGGCATCCGCGACACGGCCGGCGCCGGTGGGATCCTGGCCGTCGTCGGCCTGGCCGGTGCCCTGTGGTCCGCCTCCGGTTACATCGCCGCGTTCATCCGCGCCGCGAACGTCGTCTACGACATTCCCGAAGGGCGTCCGGCGTGGAAGGTCCTGCCGTTGAGACTGGCCGTGACGGTGATGCTCATGGTGCTGCTCGCGGCGAGCGCGGTCATCGTCGTGTTCTCCGGCGGCCTCGCCGACCAGGCGGGGAAGGCGCTCGCCCTGGGCAGCGCGGCACTGACGGCCTGGTCCTACGCGAAGTGGCCGGTACTCGTCCTGCTCGTGATCCTCATGATCGCCCTGCTGTACTGGTCCGCGCCCAACGTGCGGGTGCGCGGCTTCCGCTGGCTGACGCCGGGCAGTGCCCTGGCCGTCGTCATCTGGCTCGCGGCGTCCGGGGGCTTCGCGTTGTACGTCGCGAACTTCGGCTCCTACAACAAGACCTACGGAACCCTCGCCGGAGTCATCATCTTCCTGGTCTGGCTATGGCTGTCCAACCTGGCGATCCTGCTCGGCCTGGAGTTCGACGCCGAGATCGCCCGGGAACGCGCCGTCGCCGGCGGCCTGCCCGCGGACGAGGAGCCGTACGCCGAACCCCGCGACACCCACACCTGGCCCCACCGGCCACGCCGCTCCCGCCGACACGTCGGTCAGCGAACCACCTGACGGAGCCGACGGCGACGAGTGCCACGCCGCGACCCGGTAGCAATGCCCACCCGGCCAGGGCAGGCCGAGCGCGAGGGTGCCGCCCAGCCCTGATCCTCGGGAGCCCGCCATCGAGGTGATCCCGAGCCCGGCCGCGAGCTGGGTGTGGGTGAGCCCGAAGCGCAGGTGCGCCGGCACCAGCAGGGCCTGTCGATCTGCCTGTCAGGGGGTCTCGGCGGGCGGTGGCTAGCTGGTTGTCAGTTGGCGTGATTGCTGGTTGAGCCGCTGGGCTTCGGCGAGTTGGTCTTCGAGGATGACGATGCGGCAGGCGGCGTCGATCGCGGTGCCCTGATCGACGAGTTCACGGACGCGGGCGGCGATCCGCAGCTGATAGCGGGAGTAGCGGCGGTGGCCGCCCTCGGAGCGCAGCGGCGTGATCAGACGGGCTTCACCGAGGGCCCGCAGGAAGGCAGGCGTGGTGCCGAGCATCTCGGCTGCGCGGCCCATGGTGTAGGCGGGGTAGTCGTCGTCGTCGAGACTGTGGGCCGGTTTGCGTGTGCGTTCAGGGGTCATCGCGCCTCTCGGGACACATCGAGGGGCCCTGGTGCCATACAGCACCAGGGCCCCGGGGGGTTCAACACCATCTACCGGCCAAGACGCGCCGGGTTCTGGAACCCGCATGCCCACCCGAGAGGGCGGGGGTGCGGGGATCGCGTATGCGTGACCGGGGACCACCTTCCAATCCGGGGCCTGCGGTAACCGAGCGAGCTAGACCATCGCTCGGGCGATCCTGATGGCGTCTACTCCCCTCTCCACATAGGTCAACTGCTGGGTACTGCCGAACCTTTCGCGGTGGTACTCGGCGGCCCGCCCTGGCCACCGCCCTGCTCGCGCCAGTTCATGTCTGCCGCGACCATGTGACTTCCTTCGCTACGACAGGAACTCTACCCAGGACAGAACTTGATGTCTACTGCGGCGGGAGTAGATTTTCCGGGATCAAGGAGACAGCTATCCTGCGGCACCCGATCGTGCCGGGCGTCGCTGGGACCCCTGACTCCCCGGCCGGGTACGCGTCGGCTCCGCTGAAGGAACGCCCTCGACCTGGCCGACCCGCTCGACGGCCCGGCCTTCCTCGGCCGGGACGCTGCGCGCTGCGCGCAGCGCGCAGCGCGCCGTGCGCCGAGTGGCGTGCGCCGAGTGGCGGTGGCGGGTACGCGATGTCGCCACCCACTCCGCCCTGACGCCACAGAGTCCCCTCCGCCCGCCTAGGACCCCCGAAGGGGTACACGCCCGCGACAGCTTCCTCCGCCGCCTCAGCCACGACCTCACGCCGCGTCACGCCATCGCGCGGAACGACCAGCGGATCGTCACGGATCTACCGCGGTAGGCAGACGCCCGACACCTGCCCGCCTCGCCGAACTACCCCCGACGTCCTGGCCGACGTCCTCGCGCACACGCAAGACCTCGTGATCCTCCTCGGCCGGGTCCAACCGACACCCCTCGACGCTCTGGAAACCCGGCCACCTCGACCGCGAGGACCGGGGACGCGCGATGGGGCCGCGCTACCCTCCATTTGAACATCGGTCAAATGGAGGACGGAGATCGTATGACGATGCAGCGACACGAGGAACTCGACCTGGCCGGCAAGGTCGTGATCATCACAGGGGCCAGCCGTGGCATCGGCAGGCAGGCGGCCCAGACGTTCGCCCGCCGCGGCGCGAACCTGGTCCTGGCCGCACGAACGGTCGAGCCGGACAGAACGCTGCCCGGCACCCTGAACGAGACGCTGACCGAAATCGAGAACACGGGAGCCAGCGCGATCGCCGTGCAGACCGATCTGGCCGAGACCGCGGATCTCGAGCGCCTGGTCGACGCCGCCGTCGAGCGGTTCGGTGGCGTCGACGTGCTCATCAACAACGCGGCGGCCACCGCCGGCGAGATCTGGTCGAAAAGATTTCTGGAGCTGACGCGTGAGGAATGGCTGTACCAGTTCGCGGTCAACCTCCACGCGCCCTTCACGCTCATACAGCTGGTGACTCCGATTATGGAGAGTCGCGGTGGCGGGCGCATCATCAACCTCAGCACCGGCAGCGGTGAGGTCTTCCGCCAGCCGGAGGAGCTTCCCAAGCTCGAGAACATCGGTGGGTTCAGCCTCGCGGTGCCCGGCTACTACTGCAGCAAGCGGGCGCTCGACCGGCTCGGCAATGTGCTGGCTCCCGAGCTCGCCCGGAAGGGAATCGCCGTGATCGGCATGCACCCGGGCCTGGTCGCCACCGAGCTCACGGCCATCCGCGTCAAGGAGTCCGGCCTCGACGACAGCGTGGCCGTGCCGATGGAGGTCCCCGCCCGCATGCTCGCCTACTTCGCCTCCTGTGCCGAGCCCATGGAATACACCGGCCGCCTGTTCTGGGCCGAGCGCGAGCTCAAGGAACTCGGGATCGAACTGGACGACCGACCCGCGATCACCACCTGAACCCGAACAGGTCGACGGCGCGGTCATCGTCAGCTGGTCGGCCGCGGCCCCGTCTTCTTTCTGTCATGAGAAAAACGGGAGGTCACTGATGATGCGTAAGAGCCGATTACTCGGCGCGACTGTTGCCTGCTGCGCCGCACTCGTCCTGGGGGCCTGTGGAGGCGGGGATTCCAGTCCGTCCACGGGAACCGCGGGTCCCTCTGGTGAGCCGGTGGCCGGGGTACCGCCCGGATCCTCATACTGAGCGATCCGCGCAGCCTGGACCCGGCATCCCTCGGCAACCAGGCCGCGATCACCGCCGTGCTGGGTAACGCCCTGTACGGCACCCTGATGACCACGGACGAGACGGGCAAGATCGCGTACTCGATGGCCGAGTCCTTCGCCACGACCGACGGTGGCGCGACCTTCGCGCTGAAGCTGCGGCCCGGGCTGGTCTTCTCCGACGGCACTCCGCTCAATGCCGAAGCGGTGAAATTCAACTGGGACCGACTCAAGGACCCGGCCAGCGCCTCACCCAGCGCGGCGGAAGCGGCGATGGTCGCCTCGACCGAGGTAGTCGACGACGTCACCCTGAAAGTCACGATGACCACTCCCGTGACCGCGTACGCGCAGGCGATCGTCGGCTCGGCGATGAACTGGATCGCCTCACCGGCGGCCCTGCGGAAGGGTCAGCAGACCTTCGACGAGAGCCCTGTCGGCGCCGGCCCCTTCACTCTGCAGAGCTGGACCAGGCAGGCCGAGATCAGGCTCGTCAAGAACCCCCGCTACTGGGACGCACCCAAGCCCTACCTCGACGGCATCACGATGCGCGCGGTGCTCGACTCCGACCAGCGTTACAACACCCTGATCAGTGACGGCGCCGATGTTGCCGTCGAGACGAACTGGATCAACCTGGCCAAGGCCGAGAAGGCGGGTCTGCCGACCGACCTCCTGCCGCTCAGCGGTGGCTACTTCATCGCCCTGAACACGCGCAGAGAGCCGTTCAACGATATTCGCGCCCGACAGGCCGTGGCCGCGGCGCTCGACATCGATGCGCTGAACCTCGCCGCCTACAACGGAACCGGCACACCCGTCGACACGCTGTTCAGCAAGGCCTCGCCCTTCTACTCGGACACGCCGCTGCGCAAGGCGGACAAGGCCACCGCCCAGCGACTGTTCGACGAGCTGGCCGCCGAGGGCAAGCCCGTGTCCTTCACGTTCTCCACCTATCCGTCCAGCGAGAACAGGGCGATCGCGGAGAACGTCCAGGCCCAGCTCGGCAGCTTCAAGAACGTCAAGGTCGAGGTCGCGACCGTCGACTACTCGCAGGTCGGCGCGATGCGCACGACCCACGACTTCGACGCGATCGTATCCGCCGCGGCCTTCCAGGACCCCGAGCCGCGGCTGTTGGCGAACTTCACCGGGAACTCGCCGGCGAACATGCCCGGCCTCGTGGACCCGGAGCTCGACAGGAATCTGTTGGCCGGCCGGACCGGGACGTCGTTGGAGCAGCGTAAGGCGGCCTACGACGCGGCGCAGGCACGGTTGACCGAGGCGATGCCGGCTATCTTCCTCACCCGGTCGGCGCCTGCCGTCATCACGGGCAAGAACGTGGGCGGCATCGTGCAGTACGGTACGGGTTCCCTGCTACCCGAGGATCTGTGGATCGCGAAGTAGCCCAGGACCCCGGTTGCGGCGTCCAGGAAAACGCGGTGTTTCTCTGACCCGGCGTCATCTCGACGCGCCAGAACCGCCAGCGGATCGTCCGCGCATGCGTCCCACGTGACGATCAGGTGCCAGGCACAGGAATGTGCCTGGCACCTGTTTCGCGTCGGACATCTCTCCGTTCGGTCTTTCCCCAGGATCTCGAGATCTCAGCACCCGGAACGAGTCGTCAGGTCGACGTCCGGGGCGGGCGGCTACTTCTGGATCCAGAGTTCCTCGGGCAGGAGCGAGCCGAGGCCGTACTGCACGAGGCCGCCGACGTCCTTGCCTGCGATGGCGCCGGGCTCCGCTCTCGTGAAGAAGACCACCGGGGCCAGCTCGGTGAGGCGCTGCTGGACCGTGTCGTAGGCCTTCTCGCGGTCCTGTTCCGATGCGCCTGTCCGCCCCGCCAGCAGGGCGTCGTTGAGCGCCTTGTCGGCGATCCCGGAAAGGTTCGCCGGCGAGTCGCCGCTGAAGGCCGTCCACAGCCGTGGTTCGGGGTCCTGGAAGAACGCTGACGACGTGGTCGCGTCGAAGTCGTGCGTCGTGCGCAGCGAGACGATGTCGGCAACCTCGATGATCTTGACCTGGACGCTGACGTTCTTGAACGTGCCGAGCTGGGCCTGGATGTTCTCCGCCGTCGTCCTGCTCTCCGAGGTGGGGGCGGTGGAGACGGCGAAGGACACCGGCTTGCCTTCCGCGGCGAGCTCGTCGAACAGTCGCTGGGCGGTGGCCTTGTCCGCCTTGCGCAGCGGCGTGTCCGAGTAGAAGGGCGAGGCCTTGCTGAACAGCGTGTCGACGGGTGTGCCGGTTCCGTTGTAGGCGGCGAGGTTCAGCGCGTCCAGGTCAAGTGCTGCGGCGACGGCCTGCCGTGCGCGGACGTCGTCGAACGGCGCCCTGCGGGTGTTCATGGCCATGAAGAGCCCGCCACTGAGCTCCAGCACGGTGTTCGGCAGGCCGGCCTTGTCGGCCTTGTCGAAGTTGACGGGGTTCGACTCGACGGCGACGTCCGCGCCCCCGGTCTGCAGGGTGTTGTAACGCTGGTTGGAGTCGAGCGCGGCCTGGAAGGTGAGGGTGTCCAGGTACGGCTTGGGGGCGTCCCAGTAGCGGGGGTTCTTGACCAGCTCCATGGCGGCCTGGCGGGTCCAGCTCTTCAGCGTGAACGGGCCGGCGCCGATCGGGGTGGCGTCGAAGGCCGCGGCGCCCTTCCGCAGGGCCGCGGGCGAGGCGATCCAGTTCAGTGACGAGGTGACGACGGACTGGGCATACTTGGGCACCTGGGTGACCATCGTGGCCGTCAGCGTGACATCGTCCACCACCTCGGTCGAGGCGATCATCGACGCCTCCGAGCGGTGGGGTGAGCCGGTGGCCGGGTCCTTGACCCGATCCCAGTTGAACTTCACCGCTTCGGCATTGAGCGGAGTGCCGTCGGAGAAGACCAGCCCGGGCCGCAGCTTCAGGGTGAAGGTGCGGCCGTTGTCCGTCGTGGTGAAGGACTCGGCCATCTGGTAGCGGATCTCGCCCGCCTCGTCGTTGGTCATCAACGTTCCGTACAGGGCGTTGCCCACGACACCTGTGCTCGCGTAGGCGTTGCCGATCGTCCCCGGGTCCAGGCTGCGCAGATCGCTCAGTGTCAGGATTCGCCCGTGGCCGCCCGCCACCGGCTTGCCGGAGGCACCCGCGGACGGGCTGGTGGAATCGCCGCCTCCACCACAGGCCCCTAACAGAAGGGCGGCGCAACATGTAACAGCCGTGGCCAGTAATCGTGTCCTGCGACGCATGGTCGGACCTTCCGTCGGCGTTCAAAGGTGGCATGGAAGTGGAATGAGAAAATAGAGGACTGCCGGCGGGTGATTCCTTCTCGCGGTCGCGGCGAGCTTTTCAGAGCGTGATCCGCGAAGCGGAACCACGACACAGGAAAATCCGACAGCATTACTGACCGACAGACCCCGGACCCCGATTGCAGCCGCGCAACAGCGAGCGCCACGCGGCGCGGCGTCCCCTCGAGGACGAGCACGGTTGGTTCGCCAGCCACATCCCCTGGCTGACGAGCGCTGTCAGGAAGTGAGATCGGCTTGGCCGACGCCCCTCACCCGTTGAGGACGGGATCAAAGCACCCGGGACTGGGCGACGTCAACCGCCTGTGCCTGCGGTCAGCCGGCTGACCGCAGGCACAGGCGGGCGTCGCGGAGCCAGCTCGGCTGCCCCATCGCCACGAACGGCGACAGAGAAGTCACAGGACCACCCCGTTCCATCTTGACAGTATGCGAGCATCGCCCGCATACTCACCGACTGATGAGCGACCACTAGTCGCATAAGGAGGGGGTGTGCGGCCACGATTACCGCCTCGACCGTCCGGTGCCCGCTGGCACGGTCCTGACCGCCGGCCCAGGAGGCTGGCACAATCCCGCGACCGGCGCTGCCGCTGCACCCCCAGCCGCATGAGCCGGCCCGCTCCGTCGCCGATCGGCCCACCCGGGATGTCGGGCAGCTCGGCCGATGCCCCACCCACCTCGGCGCCGCGCAATCGCACCGAGAATGACGCGCCCGCCATCCGCACGACCGACCAGACAAGCGTCATGCCTTCTCCCGACGCGGGCCCTCCGATTCGCGCCGCCGAAGTATCGCTGGCTGGCCCCGAAGGGTTCCCGCCGCACGGTCCCCCACCTCAACGAAGAGCCCGGAGAAGACGCCACAAGGAGGCCGCGCGCGGGACCAACGACAGGCTCGTGCGGCTGACCCCGCTGGGCCGTGAGGGCCGCGCGGAGGAAGTCGCCGCCGCGGCGGCGTTCCTGCTCTCGGACGCGGCGAGCTTCGTCAACGGGATCGACGTTCCCGTCGACGGAGGCGTTCGTGCCGCCCTCCCCGGAACACCCGGCCGATAGCCCGCGGCGGAGAGGTGACACGTGTAACGTACGGCCACAGTTACACGTGTAAATCGATCACGCCCGCGGACCGCCAGGACCGCGGGACGAGGAAGGGTGGTCGAGCTGTGCCGCTCGAGGATCGGCGGGGCGAAGGGCTGCCGGGCCCGACCGCGGCGCCGGAGCCGGCCCGGCCCACCAGCGCGGATGTGGCCCGGCGCGCCGGTGTGTCGCGGGCGACGGTCTCCCACGTCCTCAACGGCACCGACCACCCGGTCAGCGAGCAGACCCGGCAGCGGGTCCTGGCGGCGGCGCGGGAGCTTCAGTACGCCCCGAACGCGTCGGCGCGGGCGCTGCGCGCCGGGCGCAGCAACATCGTCCTGGTGCCCATGTCGCGGTCAACGACCGTCCCCGGCCAGGACAGGTTCCTCGAGAACCTCGACCGGGAGCTCGCGAAGCGTGACCTGGTCCTGCTGATGCACGGCGACCGCACCACCACCGGGATGAGCGGAGCCTACGCATGGGCCGAGCTTCGGCCCGCCGCGGTGTACGTCAACGTGTCCCGCGGTACCCGGACCGCCGTGGAGCTGCTGCGGCGTGCGGGCGTGCGGGCGATTCTGCTCACCGGCGTCCCGAGCGTGACCTACGCGCCCACCGTGCCCCTCGATCCCGCCGCGGTGGCCAGCCTCGCGACACGTCACCTGCTCACCCGGGGCTGCCGGCGCCTGGCCTGCCTGGTGCCCCGGGGGGCGCTGGCGGAGGTGCCCGAGCGGCGTTACGACGCGGTCCTGCAGGTCGCGACAGCCGGGAACGTGCCGGTCGAACGGGTGGACTGCGAGTTGTCCCCGGACAGCATCGCGACCGTGGTGGACCGATGGCGCGACCCGGAGCACCGGCCGGACGCGGTGTACGCCAACAGCGACCAGTTCGCCATCCTGCTCATCGACAAGCTGCGTGCCGCCGGCCTGGAGGTTCCCCGGGACATCGCGGTGGTCGGTTCCGGCGACCACCCGCTGGGCGCCGCGCTGCGGCCCGCGATCACCACCACCACCTTCGACGTGCCGGCGATAGCGCGGGTGGTCGCGTCCTCGATCCGACGGCTACTCGACGGACAGGACCTGGACCCGGACATGGCGGTCGCCCTGCGACCACACCTGATCAGCAGGGAGTCCGGATGAGGATCTTTCCCGCGCGCGACCAGTGCGTCCCGGGACCGACGACGAAAGGACCCACCCTGTGACGGACGATCTGTACTGGGACCCGTTCGACAAGGAGATCGACGTCAACCCGCACCCGCTGTGGAAGCGGATGCGCGACGAGGCGCCGGTCTACCACAACGAGAAGTTCGACTTCTACGCGCTCTCCCGCTTCACCGACGTCGACACGGCCCACCTCGATCCCGCGGCCTACAGCTCCAAGTACGGCACGGTCCTCGAGCTCATGAAGCCGGAACCATGGGACACCGGCCAGATCATCTTCATGGACCCGCCCACGCACACCCTCCTGCGCGTCCTGGTCTCCCGGGCCTTCACCCCGCGCCGCGTCGGCGGTCTCGAGGGCGTCATCCGCGACCTGTGCGCCGAGCTGCTCGACCCCCAGGTCGGCAGCGGCGGGTTCGACTTCGTGCAGGACTTCGCCGCCCAGCTCCCCTCGCTGGTCATCTCCCAGCTCATCGGCGTCGACCCCGCCGACCGGGAGGACGTCCGCAAGATGATCGACGGGACGTTCTACCTGGACCCGGAGAAGGGCATGTTCAACGAGACGGCCATGGCCGCCACGGCCAAGTTCCACGGCTACCTCAACGGGCAGATCCAGGAGCGGGTCAAGAACCCTCGGGACGACATGATGACCGCGCTCACCCAGGCGGAGATCACCACCGACGACGGCACCCGCCGGCTCAGCCTCAGCGAGGCCACGGACTTCACCGCGCTGCTCGTCTCGGCGGGCACGGAGACCGTCGCCCGGCTGCTCGGCTGGGCCTGCGTCCTGCTGGCCGCCCACCCCGACCAGCGGGCCGACCTGGCCGCCGACCCGTCGCTGCTGGGCGGCGCCGTCGAGGAGACGCTGCGCTACGAGGCGCCGTCCCCCGTCCAGGGCCGCGTCACCACCCGCGACGTCGAGGTACACGGCACCGAGATCCCCGCCAGGTCCAAGGTCCTGCTGCTCACCGGTTCCGCCGGGCGCGACGATCGCAAGTACGACGACCCGGACCGCTACGACATCCGGCGCACGTTCGACAGGCACCTCTCCCTCGGCCGCGGCGTCCACTTCTGCCTCGGTGCCTCCCTCGCCCGCATGGAGGGACGCATCGCGCTGGAGGAGACCCTGCGCCGCTTCCCGACCTGGGACGTCGACCACGACAACACGGTGCGCCTGCACACCAGCACCGTGCGCGGCTACGAGGAGCTGCCGATCATCGTCTAGGTGTCACGCCGGGCTCCACGCCTTCGGCGATGCCCGACCCAGGTCAGGGCATCGCCGTAGTCGGGAGGCCCGCCAGGTTGTTCTCCGCCTGACGCCACAGCCTTGCCTGCACCCCTGCCGCCTCGTCTACGCCGGTAGCACGGCCGCCTCCACGGTGTCGCCCAGCGCCGCGCCCTTGGCGAAGCCGTAGTAGGCGGAGAACTGTAGAACGATCTCGTCCATCTCCACCTTCGTGATGTCGCCGGAGTGCAGGGCGGAGGTGACGTGCGTCTTCAACGGCATGGGCGAGTCGTCGATGGCGACGCAGGCGACGGTGATGATGCGGCGCTCGCGACGGGTGAGGCCCGGCCGCTGCCAGACATGGCCGAACACGAAGTTGAGGATTCCGGCGTGACGGTAGGGTGTCTCGGGCCGCGGCGCCGGCGTCAGATTCACGTCGATGAACTCCTCGACCCCTCGCTCCAGCCGCTGTTCCCAGTCGTTGGGCCCGAGCCCGCCGTTGTCGAGCGACGGCCACGGGGCCGCTGACCTGCCCTGTTCCTGCTGGATGCGAGCCCACTGCCGGACTATCACGCCCTCGAGATGAGAGGCCTTGGGCCACCCGCAGTACACGGCGAAATGGAGGACGAACTCCAGCATGGCCTCGAGCTCGATGTCACTGCTGTTGAGCGCCGCGTAGACGTGGGCGTCGATCGGCTCGGGCGCGTCGGCAGCGGCCACACAGGTCAGGGTGACCCACCGCCGGTCGCGCCGGCTCAGACCGGGCCGGCGCCACACCTCCCCGAACACGAAGTCGCGGGTCGCCACCTCGAAGGGCGTCGCCACATCAGGTGGTTCGACGGTCATGACCTCACGGAAGCATTGCTCTGCGGCTGTGTTGCCCACGGGATGAGCCCTCCGATCACGCACAGTCGTCCAGTTGAAGGCCGAGAAATCTGATCGGATCTGCGGGGCCACGACAGATCGCATACGCTCCCACGCATTCCACACGCCACTGACAGCCCCGGAGTTCATGCTTTTCGCAGAGCAGGTCGATGAACGACAGCAGGACGGCGCCGGTCTGGTTCCTCAGGCTGCTCGAAGCCGTCTGGAGCTGGTGACATACGGTCAGATCACACAACATTGCGATCCGGCCGACGGGGTGGGATTCACGAACAGGCGACACCGTCGCCGCATAGAGACATTGCTATAGCAAAACGCAGATTGCTGTCAAGGGGCCTGATCCGCTACGGTCGCTCCATGGCCCGTGCCGCACCCGCCTCCGCCCGCGCCGCGGACATCGTCTCGTTCCTCACCGCGCACCCGTCCCGCGGCTTCACGATCAGCGAGCTGGTCGGGCACCTGGGGATGAACATCGCCTCCGCGCACGCCACCCTCGCGGTGCTGACCGACTGCGGGTTCGTGGTACGCGACCCCGCCCACCGCACCTATGTCCTGGGACCGGCACTCGCGGTGACCGGCTTCGCCGCCCTCGAACAGCACCCGGCGATCGGGGCCGCCATCGAGCAGGCCGACATACTCGCGGACGAACTCGGCACCGAGACGGGAGTGAGCGCGATCGCGGGGAGAGACGTCATCTTCCTGGCACGGCGCGGACCGCAACCACCCACCCCGAGCCTGGGCTACCCCGGCGACCGCTCGCCCCTACTCGCACCGATCGGCGCCGTGTTCATGGCCTGGGCCGACGACACGGCCATCAGCACCTGGCTCGAACGCGCCGCCCTCCCCCCGGCGCTCGCCGACTTCTACCGCAACGTCCTCACCGAGACCCGCGCCCGAGGCTTCAGCGTCCCCCTGCCCGCGATCTCCGCACCCGCGGTGATGAAGGCGATGAGCCGAGTGCGCAACGAACCAACCGACGACGACGCCGAACAGCACCTCGCCAAGGCGATGAGTCAGACCGACGAAATGCTGCTCTCCCTCGACACGCTGACCGACTCCGACGAAATCACCTTCAAGACCATCGCAGCGCCGATCTTCGACCCCATCGGACGCGTCCTGCTCTCACTCAGCATCACCGGCCCCGGCCAACCAGTCCCCGTCACCACCGTCCTGGACCTCGGCCGACGACTCACCAGTGCCGCGACCATCGCCACCCGTCAGGCACGCGGTCGCCCACCCGCCCAGAGCCAGGAAGGCAGACCCCCAGGACGCCGCTGACGGCGAGGGGAGAGGGTCCAGCCTCGCCGACGGGCGTCGTTACCTAGGCCTTCGGGGATACCTGGGCCTTCGGGCCGTTTCCCAGAGCGCTCAAGGTGTTTCGGGCGAGTTCGACCAGAGCGGCCGGTTCCGGAACACCGGCGGCCCGGGCGACGTCAAGAACGAT
Organism: Parafrankia sp. BMG5.11; assembly: GCF_004337455.1. NCBI lineage: Bacteria > Bacillati > Actinomycetota > Actinomycetes > Frankiales > Frankiaceae > Parafrankia > Parafrankia sp. BMG5.11. The sequence continues at coordinate 111,885 of NZ_SJXI01000093.1, forward strand.
GCCGACGTCCTTGCGCAGCAGCGGCTCAGCCTGACGCAGCCCCGTGGTGTCGAAGCCGGAAGCGGCCAGGATCGCGCTGGCGCGGGTACCGCCGCTGCCGTGTGCCAACACCTGGGCCGCCGCGACGCGATCCATGCCCAGTCGCTGCGCGAACGAGAACGTCTCGAGGGCAAGGCCCACCTGTGCGGTGAAGACGAAGTTGTTCACCAGCTTCGCCACCTGCCCGCTTCCGAGCGGACCGAGATGAATCACCGGCCGGGCGAAGGCCTCGAGGACGGGGCGGCACCGCGCGACGGCGTCGTCCTCACCACCGACCATGACCAGCAGCCTGCGCTGCGCGGCCGCATCGCCTCCGCCGCTGACCGGCGCGTCGATGATCGAGATCTCCTGCTTCGCCGCCTCGGCGGCAAGGCGCTGGCAGGTCTCCGGACGGATCGTGGAGTGGATGACGACGACTCCCCCGGCTGCCATACCGGCCAGGACACCGTCGTCCCGTAGCAGCACGTCCTCCACGTCGGCATCCGCGACCACACAGATGCCGACCACGTCACTCGACTCGCCGACCTCCGCAGGCGTGGAAGCTACGGCGGCGACCCCCGCGAACGGCTCCACGGACGCCGCGCGGCGAGCCCAGACCGTCAGAGGGTAGCCCTCGTCCGCGATGCGCCGGGCCATCGGCCCGCCCTGGCTGCCCAGCCCGATGAAACCGACTCTCGTTCCCCCGACGCCCGGCGGAACGGGGGAAATCGGCGGAGTGTCCACAAGTACCCCCTGGGTGATCTCCGACGGGTCGGAGCCCATCTGTCGTCGGGTCGGCGCCCGGATCAGGAACGACCGCTACTTCTGGATCCAGATCTGGTCGGGCAGCAGAGATCCGAGTCCGTACTGGATGAGGCCGCCCACGTTCTTTCCCGCGATGGCGCTGGGTTCGGCTCGAGTGAGGAAGACCACCGGGGACAGCTCGGTTAGTCGCTGCTGCACCGTCTTGTAGGCGGCTGCGCGTTCCTGTTCCGACGTACCGGTCCGGCCGGCGAGGAGGGCGTCGTTGAGTTCCTGGTCGTTGATCCCGGACAGGTTCGCGGCCGAACCGGCGGCGAAGGCCGTCCACAGCCGTGGCTCGGGGTCCTGGAAGAACGCCGACGAGGTGGCGGCGTCGAAGTCGTGGGTCGTGCGTAGCGCGGCGAGTTCGGTCACTTCGATGACCTTTACGTTGACTTTGACGTTTTTGAAAGCGCCGAGCTGGGCCTGAATGTTCTCGGCTGTGTTCCTGTTCTCGGTGGTGGGAGCGCTGGAGTAGGTGAAGGTCACCGGCTTTCCTTCGGCAGCGAGTTCGTCGAAGAGCCGTTGGGCGGTCGCCTTGTCCGTCGTGCGCAGTGGTGTGTCCGAGTGGAACGGCGAGGTGTCGCTGAACAGGGTGTCGACGGGTTCGCCCTTGCCGTTGTAGACGGCGAGGTTCAGCGCGTCCATGTCGAGGGCGGCGGCGACGGCCTGGCGGGCGCGGACGTCGTCGAAGGGTGCCCGGCGGGTGTTCAGCGCGATGAAGGTGCCACCGCTGAGGGCCATGACGGTGGTGGGCAGGCCGGCGTCGGTGGCCTTTTCGATGTTGACCGGGTTCGACTCGATGGCCACGTCCGCGCCACCGGTGAGCACCGTGTTGAAGCGCTGGCTGGTGTCGGAGGTGGTGCGCAGGGTGAGACGGTCGAGGTAGGGCCTGGGTGCGTCCCAGTAGCGGGGGTTCCTGGCCAGTTCGATGGCTGCCTGGCGGGTCCAGCTCGTCAGGGTGAACGGCCCGGCACCGACCGGGGCCGCGTCGAAGGCCTGCGCGCCCTTTTGCAGAGCCGCGGGTGAGGCGATCCAGTTCAGGGTGGAGGTGATGACCGAGTGGGCGTACTTCGGTGCGGGCGCCGCCATGGCGATCTTCAGTGTGGTGCTGTCGACGACCTCGGTCGAGGAGATCATCGATGCTTCGGACAGGTTGGTCGCGCGGGTGGCGGGATCCTTGAGGCGGTCCCAGTCGAACTTCACCGCTTCGGCGTCCAGCGGGGTGCCGTCGGAGAACGTCAGGCCGGGGCGCAGTTTCAGGGTGAAGGTCGCGCCGCCGTCGGTGGTGGTGAACGACTCGGCCATCGTGTACTGGATCTCACCGGCGTCGTCGGTCGTCATCAAGGTGCCGTACAGGGCGTTGCCGAGGGCGCCGGTGGTCGCGTAGGCGTTGCCGAGCGTCGCCGGGTCCAGGCTACGGGGGTCGCTGAGCATCAGGATGCGGCCATGACCACCCGCGACCGGCTCTCCGGTGGCACCGCCCGTCGACGACGCGGGATCAGCACCACCACAGGCCCCCAGAGCCAGAACCGCACCGCACACAACGGCCGTAACGATTAATCGAGACCTACTGAACATCATGAACTTTTCCCTCGCGATTGATATCAGGAACGTTTTCGGGTCTTCTACTGCGCGGTTTCCGCACCTGCGCCACGGCGCCGACTTCCGCTGTAAAGCAGCGCCGATATCTTCTCCGCCAGTGACTGGGCCTGTTCTCTGAGTTCCGGGATCGCCGTCGTCTCGAACAGGCCGCCCCGGCGCGGGGGGCCCAGCGTGAAGGCGTTGCTGTGGGGTCTCCCGTCACGGGCGATCAGCCGCCCGCCCGGATCCGTCTCCAGCCCGAGGCGTAGCGGTTCGACTCTCGCGAAGCCCGAGGTGAGGAGCTGGGCTGTCAGCCTGTCCGGGGAACGCGAGACGTCGGCCGGCGGGCCCGAGCAGTCGACGATCCAGTGGAACCGCTGCTCACGAAGCTGGCCGTCCTGCAGGAGCCTGACCAGCAGCGCGTCGCCGTCGTCCGCCGCCTCGACGACGCTGCCCCGGCCGAGCCGCAGCTGCCGCCGCCGCACCAGGTCGTCGATCCAGACCGCGACCTCGGGCGCCATGCGGTGGCGGTGGATGTCCCAGTAGCGCCCGAACCGGGCGAGGAGAACACGTCGGGAGTCGTGGTCGAGTCCGCTCCACACCTGCTCTGACCGGGCTCGCAGGCTGTCGACGACCTCGCGCCACCGGCAGGGGTCCACCGCCGCGGCGCGGCGGATCGCGCGGACCAGGTCACGAGGGCCCGCACCGGACGACGGGCTGAAATTCACCGCGGGCACCGAACCCGCTGCGGGATCCGCCGGCCGGTGCCGGTGGGGAAGCAGGCCATGCCGGGAGACGGCCCGGATCGTCAACCTCGGCCGCCGCTCCGTGAGCCGCAGAGCCACATCCACCATCGTGAGCCCGGTGCCCAGCAGGAGAACGTCGTCCCCGTCCTCGATGCGTCCGAGAGCGTCCCCGCGCAACGGGTCCGCCACGTAGCGCGCGGCGCAGCCGGGCTTCGTCGCCCAGCCGGGAGGCTCCCTGGGAAGAACGCCGAGCGCCAGGATCACGCAGTCGGCGTCGATCGGCTCCCTGCCCGACAGCCCGATCCGGAGCCCTGCGGTGTCCGGGGCGACGGAGACCTCGGTGGCTTCGGCCGGCACCCACTCGATCGCGCCGGGCAGCGCGTCGCGCTCGGCCGAGGCGAGGACCTCGGTCAGATAGGACCCGTAGAGTCCGCGTGCCAGGAAAGCACCGGGGTCCGCTGGGACTCCGGCGCCCCGCGCCCATTCGACAAAGTGCTCCGGCTGGTCGGGAAAGACGCTCATGCGGCCGGCCGGCACGTTGAGGCGGTGCCGGGGATACGTGGTCCCGTAGGCGAGCCCTGGCCCGTAGCCGCCGTCCCGATCGATGATCGTGATGCGGACCAGCGCTCCGGACCTCGTCGACTCCCGCAGCAGGTGCGTCGCGCACAGCGCGCCGCTGGCGCCTCCTCCCACGATCGCCACGGACGGGCCGCCGGCGCCAGTCCGACCTCGACGCCCGGCCGCTGCGTCACCGCACGTGCGTCCCTCGGCGTGTGTCATCCCGGCTCCCCGCCGCCCGTGTGTCGGCAGCCTTTCCCGGCGGCCCACGGGGAAAGGCCGCGGGGGCCCCGGTCAGGCGTCATGGAGTGCTCGCAGGACTGTGTCGGTGAGCTCGGGACGGCAGATGAGCAGGTCGGGGAGGTAGGGGTTGGGCTCGTTGTAGCGCAGGGGGCTGCCGTCGAGGCGGGAGGTGTGCAGGCCCGCGGCGTGGGCGACGGCGACGGGGGCGGCGGAGTCCCATTCGTACTGCCCGCCGGAGTGGGCGTAGACGTCGACGTCGCCGCGGACGACGGCCATGGCCTTGGCGCCGGCGGAACCCATGGGGACCAGTGCCGCGTCCAGGCGGGCGACAAGCTGGTCGACGCAGGCGGGTGGGCGGGTGCGCGAGACGGCGAGGCGAACCGGGCCGGGAGTCGGGGCGGCGAGGGCCGGTGGTTCGCCGGTGTGCAGCACGAGGCCGGCGGCGGGCAGTCCGACCGCCCCCGCGGTGGGTGTCCCGTTGACGGCGAGGGCGACGTGGACGGCCCAGTCGTCCCGTGGCGGCTCGCCGTACTCGCGGGTCCCGTCGAGCGGGTCGATGATCCAGACCCGGCCCCGGGTGAGGCGGATGGGATCGTCGGCGCTCTCCTCGGACAGCACGGCGTCGTCCGGACGTGCCTGCGCGAGCAGGCGCAGCAGCAGCTCGTTGGACTGGCGATCCCCCTCGGCCCCACCCCGCCCGCGGATGTCGAGGAGGAGGGACCCCGCCTGCTCGGCGAGGGCCGTGGCAAGTGCGTGATCGTCCATGCTGTTCATGCTCCGGCGGGCGGGGTCGGGCGAGGCGCGGGCGGGGCGAGCACACCAGCCTGACGCAGATGGTCGACGACCAGGTCGGCGGCGGCCGCGGCCGGGTGGGCGCCGCTGGCGTCGAGGCGCAGTTCGGGGTTCTCGGGGGGCTCGTACGGGGAGTCGATGCCGGTGAAGTGGATCAGTTCTCCGCGCCGGGCCTTGGCGTAGAGCCCTTTGCGGTCCCGGGCCTCGGCCACCGCCAGGGGCGCGTCCACGTGCACCTCGACGAACTCGCCGGCGCCGAGCAGGTCGCGGGCCAGTGCACGTTCGGCGCGGAACGGGGAGATGAACGAGGCCAGCACGATGACGCCCGCGTCGACCATGAGCCGGGCCACCTCCGCGACGCGGCGGATGTTCTCGACCCGGCCGGCGTCGGTGAACCCGAGATCCTTGTTCAGGCCGTGCCGGACGTTGTCACCGTCCAGCAGATAGGTGTGGTAGCCCTGCTCGTGGAGCCGTTTCTCGACCAGGTTCGCGATGGTCGACTTCCCGGCGCCGGACAGGCCGGTGAACCAGACGACCGCCGGGCGCTGGCCTTTCAGCCGGGCGCGGGCGTCCTTGTCCACCTCGACCGCCTGCCAGTGCACGTTGTCGGCGCGACGCAGCGCGAAGTGCAGCAGCCCGGCGGCCACGGTGGCCTGGGTGAAGCGGTCGATGAGGATGAACCCGCCCAGGTCCCGGTTGGCGGTGTAGGGGTCGAACGGGATCTGCCGGTCGAGGCTGATGTTGCACACGCCGATCTCGTTGAGATCGAGGGTGCGGGCGGCGGTGTGCTCGAGAGTGTTGACATTGACCTTGTACTTCGGCTGCGTGACCGTCGCCCCGACAGTGCTGCTCCCGATCTTGAGCAGGTAGGGACGGCCGGGAAGCATGGGTTCCTCGGCCATCCAGACGAGGTGGCATTCGAACTGGTCCGCGACTGCGGGCGGATCCGAGGCCGCGGCGAGGACGTCGCCGCGGCTGACGTCGATCTCGTCCGTGAGCGTGAGAGTGACCGACTGGCCCGCGGCCGCCTCGTCGAGGTCGCCGTCGGCGGTGACGATCCGCGCGACGGTGCTTTCCTGACCGGACGGCAGCACTCGAACGCGGTCTCCGGGGCGCACGGCACCGCCGGCGATCTGCCCGGAGAAGCCACGGAAGTCCAGGTTGGGCCGGTTGACCCACTGCACGGGCAGGCGGAACGGGCCGGTGTGCAGGTCGTCGGCGATCTCGACGGACTCCAGGTGACCGACGAGGGTGGGGCCGGTGTACCAGGGAGTGTTCGGCGACAGTGCGGTGATGTTGTCCCCGGCCAGCGCGGACAACGGGATCGCGACGATGTCGCTCAGTCCGATCTCGGCCGCGAACGCCCGGTAGTCCGCCTCGATGCCGGCGAACACGTCCCGGGAGTAGTCGACGAGGTCCAGCTTGTTGATCGCCAGGACTATGTTGCGGATCCCGAGTAAGGAGACGAGGTAGCTGTGTCGCCGGGTCTGGGTGAGCACACCCTTGCGGGCGTCGACGAGAATCACCGCCAGATCCGTGGTGGACGCCCCGGTCACCATGTTCCGGGTGTACTGCTCGTGCCCGGGGGTGTCCGCGACGATGAACTTCCGCCGCTCGGTGGAGAAGAACCGGTACGCCACGTCGATCGTGATGCCCTGTTCCCGCTCGGCGGCCAACCCGTCCACCAGCAGCGCGAAATCCAGGCCGTCGCCCTGCGTGCCGATCTTCTTCGAGTCGGTCTCCAGCGCGGCGAGGTGGTCCGAGAACACCAGCTTCGAGTCGTAGAGCAGCCGCCCGATCAGCGTGGACTTCCCGTCGTCGACACTGCCGCAGGTGATGAACCGCAGCATCGACTTGTGCTCGTGCGCCGACAGGTAGGCCTCGATGTCGTCCGCGACGAGGTCGTTGGTCGCGTGCGCCATCAGAAGTACCCCTCCTGCTTCTTCTTCTCCATCGACCCGGACGAGTCATGGTCGATCACCCGGCCCTGGCGTTCCGAGCTCGTCGTCAGCAACATCTCCTGGATGATCTGCGGGAGAGTGCCGGCGGTGCTCTCCACCGCCCCGGTCAGCGGGTAGCACCCCAGCGTGCGGAAACGGACGCTGCGTCGGACCGGAACCTCGCCGGGACGCAGCGGCATGCGGTCGTCGTCCACCATGATCAGAGCGCCGTCCCGTTCGACGACGGGGCGGTGCGCGGCGAAGTAGAGGGGAACGATCGGGATCCGCTCGCGGTGGATGTACTGCCACACGTCCAGTTCGGTCCAGTTGGACAGCGGGAACACGCGGACGCTCTGCCCGGGCTGCGTGCGCGCGTTGTAGAGACGCCACAGCTCCGGCCGCTGTGCCTTGGGATCCCACCGGTGCTGGGCGGACCGGATGGAGAACACCCGCTCCTTCGCCCGGGACTTCTCCTCGTCGCGGCGCGCACCCCCGAACGCCAGGTCGAAGCCGTACCTGTCCAGCGCCTGCTTGAGACCCTCGGTCTTCCACAGGTCGGTATGCGTCGCCGAACCGTGGTCGAACGGATTGATCCCCCGCTCGACGCACTCCGGGTTCTGATGCACCAGCAGCTCGACGCCGAGCTGGTCGACGACACTGTCGCGGAACTCGTACATCTCCCGGAACTTCCAGGTCGTGTCCACGTGCAGCAGGGAGAACGGCGGCTTCGACGGGTAGAACGCCTTCATCGCCAGGTGCAGCATCACCGAGCTGTCCTTGCCGACCGAGTACAGCATCACCGGCCGCTCGCTCTCGGACACCGCCTCCCGGAAGATCTGGATGCTCTCCGCCTCCAGCCGCTGCAGATGCGTCATCCTCGACATCAGTGGAGTTCTCATGAATGGACTTCTTTCCATCAAGGGACGCACCCGGATACCGCAGCGGGAGACTAGGTGAGGCGCAGGGCGATCCGGATCGAGTCTCGGCCGGGTGTCCTGCGGGTCAGGAGCGCGAAGGCATCCTCGAAATGTTCGAGGGGGAAGGTGTCGCCGAGCAGCTCACCGGTCGGTACCTTGCCCGCGTTGATGAGGTCGACGGCCGCCTCGGTGTCGAGGCCCGCGCCGGGGTGCAGGGTGATCCGTCGGGTGGGGATCCAGTCGCTGTGGAAGCCTTCGAGGGGGCGGTCCTTCATCCCGGCGATGACGACGTGCCCACCCTTGCGGACGAGGTCCATGGCGAGGTTGACGGTGACCGGATTGCCGGCGGCGGCGTCGATGACGACGTCGGCCATGCGGCCTTCGGTGAGCTCGCGGACCCGTTCGAGGGGGTCCTCGGACTCGACGTCGACGGTGTGGTCGGCGCCGACGCGCAGTGCCCAGCCGAGGCGGAAGCGGTCCCTGGCCGTGCCGGTGACGATGATGGTCGAGGCTCCGGCCGCACGGGCGGCGACGATGGTCGCCATCCCCATGTGGCCTGGCCCCTCGATGACGACGACGTCGTCCTTCCTGACCGGCGCCACCCAGGTGACCGCGCAGCTCAGCGGTTCGAAGACCGTGAGCTGGTCGGCGGGGAGGTCCTCGCGCAGGCGGTAGACCTGCGAACCGGGCAGCAGTTCGAGGTGTTCGGCGAAGCCGCCGTACAGGCCCGAGCCCTCGTCCACCGAGAAGTCGTGGCCGTAGATCCGGTACCCCTCGGACGTGACGAGGAGCTCACGGACGGCGACCCGGTCGCCTTCCGCCACCCCCCACGCCTCGGCCGTGGCCGAATCGATCTTCTCGACGCGGCCGACGATCTCGTGGCCGGCGATGGAGGGGAAGGCACCGCCCCAGGAGGTGTGGACGTGGCCACGGAAGTGGTCGATGTCGCTGTGGCACAGGCCGGTGGCCTCGACGCGCAGGACGGCGCCGCCGGGCTGGGGGTCGGGGACGGGGAGGTCGCGTTCCTCCCAGGTCTCGTCGCCGTTGAAGACGATGGCACGGCTCACGTCAGGACCTCCTCGAGCAGCCCGCTCGCGCGTTCCACCGCGCGCCGGGTGGCGCTGATGTGCCCTTCGGCCTCGATGGCGGGGCCGACGAGTTCGAGTTCGAAGGCGCCGGTGTATCCGGCGTCGATCGCGGCCTCGACGAACGACGCGAGGTCGAGGTCTCCGTCACCGGGGACGACGCGGCCGCCGGGGGAGGGCTTCGAGGGTGTGCCGTAGACGGCGTCGCAGATCTGGACCGCCGCCAGGCGCGGTCCGGCCCGGCGGACGGTGTCCTCGACGTCGCGTTCCGCCCAGCAGTTCCCGATGTCGGCGATCAGGCCGATCCCGGCGCGGTCGGCGACGTCGATGCCGTCGCGCAGGGTGTGGACGAAGGACTGGTCGGTGCGCAGCGAGGGCTCGATCGCCAGCCGGACCCCGCGGGACTCGGCGTAGGACGCGCAGGGTTCGACCGCCCGTGCCAGCGCCGCCGCGAGCTCGTCGAACGAACGGCCGTCGCGCCGTCCCGGGGTGAAGTAGGTGCAGCCGCCCACCTGGGCCGCGAGGTCCACGGCGCTGTTGATCCGCTCGCGGGTCGCGTCCCAGCTTTCGGGGGCGGAGAGGTCGAAGTTGCCGGTGATCACGGTGGTGGCCGTCAGGGAACGTGCCCGCAGCGCCTCGACCGCGGCGGCGCGTCCGTAGTCGTCGGGTTTGGCGACGACGAGACCCACGTGGCGCAGGCCGAGCTCGTCCCACAGCGCGAGCTCGTCGGCGAAGGGCTGCGGGTAGGTGCACATCTCGCTGACCGAGAGCCGGGGATGGGTCACGGCAGCATCTCCCGGAGGTCACGGATCTCGGCTTCGAGCCAGCGGACCTCGCTGAAGTTCTCCCGGCCGCTGCGCTCGAGCAGCAGTTCGTGGGCCCCGAGCCTGATCCGCAGGGCCTCGGGATCCTTCGGTTCCCGGGAGAGCACCATGTCGATCAGGTGCAGTGCCTCGACCGGCCGCCCGGCGTCCAGGTGGGCCCGGGCCCGGTCGACCAGCGGGCCGGTCCCACCGGCCATGTCCAGCAGGTCGGCCCAGACGGCGGAGGCGGGCACGTCGTAGAGCTCTGTGGTCGACTCGTAGCGGAACCAGCCGGTGTGCTCCTCCCAGATCGCCCGGACGATCCAGGGCACCTTGCCGTGCCCCTGCGGGATGGCCAGCTCGGGCGGCAGCGTGATCTGGCCCATCAGGGTCCACAGGTCGACGCCCGCGTTCATGCCCTCGATGGTGCGGTCGCGCAGGTACTCGGTGGCGTCGCGCAGCTGGGTGAGGCGGCGGCGGATCTCCTCGGCCCCGCGCACCGGCTCGCCGTGCCCGGTGATGAGGACCTCGGGTTCGAGCCCGATGACCCGGTCGACGGAGTGGATGTACGACAACGAGCCGCGGATCTTGTCGCCGCGGATCGTGTACAGGTTGGGGACGTGCCCGAACAGCGGCCCGGTGAGGTTGCCGGTGAACACGGTGCGCTCGTCGGGGAGCCACACGACCAGGGAGTCCGTCGTCTCGCCGCCCGGAGTCGAGTAGAGCTCGAAGCGGCGTCCGCCCAGGGTGAAGGCGTGGTTGTCCAGGAAGGTGGTGGTGACCACGGCCTCGGGCGGCTGGTAGGTGCGGTCGACGCCCGTGACGTCGCGCTTCCACAGGTGGGTGCTGCGGCTGGAGTAGAACGGCTGCAGCCGTCGCCAGTACTCGCGGACGTCCGCGTGGTTGGCCTGGGCGATCGTCTCGACGCCCGGCGCGGTGATCTGGGACCAGCCGCCCACGTGGTCGGGGTGGCCCTGGGTGAAGACGATCATTTGGAGCGGGCCGGAGCTCACCCGGCCGAAGCGGGCCTTGATCTGCTCCGCCTCGGTGTACATGCCGGTGTTGATCAGCACGTCGCCGTCGGGGGTGGTGACCAGGTAGCTGTTGGAGATGCCCTTCGAGGTGAAGATGTGGTCGTTGACGGGGACGGCGTCCTGCTGGCCCTCCCCCTCCTTGACGATGAGGGCGTTCAGGGGCTGCTTCACCGGGCGCCGCTCTTTCCCGCCTCGGCCGCGATGGCGAAGGCGTCGGTGTAGAAGGCGAACCGTTCCCGCAGCTCGTCCGCGGCGAGACCGAAGTCGCCTTCCAGGTCGTAGACCACTCGGCCGCGCTTTCCGCGCGGGTGGGAGGCTATGTAGGCGCGGATGTCGGCGACGCTCTCGTCGGTCACCGGCAGGCCGGCCCGCTCGAGCACGTGCGTCGCGGACCGGACGTCGTCGGCGATGATGTCGGCGAACTGCAGCTCGACGAGCTGCCCGTTCGGTACCAGCTCCCGGTCGCGCATATATCTACGCAGCATCTGCTCGATGCGGTTCACCCAGTACTCGACGTGCGCGTCGATGTCCGGCTGCTTCTGGCTGTTCTTGAGCGCGAGGCCGCGCATGGTGAGCAGGGACTGCAACGTGGCCACGGGATCCCGGTGGATCATCACGACCGTGACGTCCGGGTAGACGGCCAGCAGCGGGACCAGCTGCTCGCTGTGCTGGTTCGACTTGACCATCCAGCGCCGCTCGTCCGGGAACTGGTGCGCGATGGTCTTCAGCACGTCGCGCATGTACCGGTAGTGCGGTGTCTGGTCGTGGCTCAGGTAGTGGTCACTGAAACCGGGCACCTGGGCCAGCCACTCCCACTGGTAGCTGGCGAAGTCGGGGAGCTGCAGCTCGTTCTCGCCGCACGCGTGGTCGGGCGAGTGCTCGTGCATCGCGGCCATGATCTCGTTCTTGCTGACGTTCTGCCATCGCGCCTCTGAACGGAGCCACCGGGGGTCCAGGGCACCGGGCGTAGGCGTTTCGCCTGGCCGCGGCGCCGGCTGGGCCGCCAGGTAGACCGGAAGGTGACGGAGCCTGCGGTCCGCGGCGACCAGGTTCTCCAGGTGGGTGCTGCCCGAGCGGGGCAGCGCGACGACGTTGATCGGCCGCGTGATCCGCACGTCGAGCGCATCGGGGTGGCGCGTCCAGTAGTCCTGGATGAGCAGGCGGTTGACCGCGGCCTTGACGCAGTGGTCGACGAAGATCGCCTTGTGGGCCCGCCACACGTTGTCGTCGGCCGCCACCTCGTCCAGCAGCCGGCCGAGCCGTTCGGTGAAGTCCATGGGCCCGAAGTCGTCCAGGCCGGTCTGGGTTCTGGCGGCGTCGAGGACGCGGCCGACGCTCATGTCGACCGGACGCCGTTCGGCCGACTCCAGCGCGTTCGTCTCCTCGGGACTGCGCCGGTTCTCCCGCATCCCCTCGACGCGGAGCACTTTCACGGCCACTGGGGAAGCTCCCTGATGTTGGTCTTGCCGGCGTTCGCCATCCACCCGCCGTCGACGACCGCGAGATCGCCCGTGTGGAAGCGCGACCAGTCGCTCATGAAGTAGACGCCGATGCCCTCGAAGTCGTCCGGGGTACCCATCCGGCCCGAGGGGTTGTAGGCGAGGATGCGGTCGGACAACGGGCTGCCCGCCGGGATCCGGACCGTCTCGCTCGTCGTGTGCCCGGGGCACACGACGTTGCAGCGGACGCCGTAGCGGCCCGCCTCGACGGCGATGCCCCGCGACATGGCGACCATGGCGCCCTTGGAGGCGTTGTAGTGCTGCATGCCGGGGCTGCCGGTCAACGCTGAGAGGCTGGCGCAGAACAGCAGCGACCCACCGGCGTCACCGGCGTCGTACCGGGCCTTCATGTGCCGCGCGCCCTCGCGCACGGTGAGGTAGGCGCCGTGCTGGTTCACCGCCAGCAGGCTGTGCCACGCCTCGGTGGTCATGTCGAGGAAGCTGCGCTCGTTGCGCATCATCCCCGCGTTGGCGATGACGCCGTCGACCCGGCCCATCTCCTCGACCGCCTCAGCCATCGCCCGCACCACGCGGTCCTCGTCGCTGACGTCGACCTCCTGCGCCAGGACCCGGTGGCCGAACCCGGACAGCACCCTGGCCGCCTCGGCGTTCTTCTCCGCCCGGCGGCCCCAGATGACGACGTCACCGCCAGCCCGGGCGATGCCACGGGCGAAGGCCAGACCGATCCCGGCGTTCCCCCCGCTGATCAGGACCACACGTCCCGTTAAGTCGAACACGAGATATTGCTATAGCAAAACGTAAATCGCTGTCAAGCCTCCACTCGACTGCGGCTGCTCCCGGGAGGGCGGATGTTGTGATCGAAGGGGATGCCCTCGTACACCGCCTGACCACGCCGGACGGTCACGTTCCGCAACCGCGTCCGGCCCCGGTCCGGTCCCGTGCCGGCTTCGCGGGGTGGACTGCCAGGGCCTCCCTGCCGGGCGCCGACCGGCCTAGCCTGCGCTGTGACGCAGCCGTGGAAGCGACGACATGAACACCGACGCACGGCGTTCGTGCCGGTGTTCGGACAGGACAGACATGGAGCATCGTTCTCTCGGCCGTACCGGTGTCTCGGTCAGCAAGCTGTGCCTCGGAGCCATGATGTTCGGGCGTTGGGGAACCGAGGATCACGACGAGAGCATCCGGATCATCCATCGTGCGCTCGATGCCGGCATCACCTTCATCGACACCGCGGACGTCTACTCGCGGGGCGAGTCGGAGACCATCGTCGGGAAGGCGCTGGCCGGTGGTCGGCGCGAGGACGTCATCCTCGCCAGCAAGGTCCACATGCCGATGGGCGACGATCCCAACCAGCGGGGCAACTCGCGCCGCTGGATCATCCGCGAGGTCGAGGACTCGCTGCGGCGGCTCGGGACCGACTGGATCGACCTGTACCAGATCCATCGCTACGACCCCGGCACCGATCTCGACGAGACGCTCGGCGCGCTCACCGACCTGGTCCGGGCCGGGAAGGTCCGCTACGTCGGCCACTCGACGTTTCCGGTCTCCGCGATCGTCGAGGCCCAGTGGACGGCACGGGAGCGCGGCCGGGAGCGTTTCGTCTGCGAGCAGCCGCCGTACTCGATCCTCACCCGCCGGATCGAGGTCGACGTCCTGCCGACCTGTGCCCGGTACGGGATGGGTGTGATCCCGTACAGCCCGCTCGCCGGGGGCTGGCTCTCGGGCCGCTACAGCGCCGGCGCGGACGCCGCGGCGCCGGCGTCCGAGGCGCGGCGGCGGCTCAGCGACCGCTTCGATCTGGCGCTGCCGGCCAACCGGCGCAAGCTGGACGCCGCCGAGCAACTCGCCAAGGTGGCCGCCGAGGCGGGGATCAGCCTCATCGAGCTGGCGATCGCCTTCGTCCTGCGCCATCCCGCGGTGACCGCGGCGATCATCGGCCCGCGAACGATGGACCATCTGGAGTCCCAGCTGACCGCCGCCGACATCGAGCTCTCCGACGACGTCCTGGACCGCATCGACGAGATCGTGCCTCCCGGTACGACCATCAACCCCGCCGACGACGGATGGGTCAGCCCGGCCCTGGCTGCTCCGGCACGCCGCCGACCGACGCGCTGAGCGCGGACGGCGTCACGACATCCAGGCCGGGTCGACGAGCACTGAGGGATCAACGGAGCGGGTGGTCGCGGCGCCGGCCGGCCTGATGCGCCGCAGGAACTCCTCGACCAGGGCGAGCATGTCCCGGGCCAGGTCCGGAGAGAGGTCCGGGGAGAGCACGGCCGGCAGCTGGGCGCCGGCCGTGCCGACGAAGCTCCGGTTGCTGAGGCGGAGCATCGACTCGAACACCGGGATGCCGAGGCTGCCGGCCCGGTCGATGTGCGGGCGCAGGAAGCTCGTCGGCCGGCCGCGGTAGTACTGCACCATGGTGAGTACGACGCCGAGCAGGCGCGGCTCGAGCCGTTTCACCGCCGGGCGGATTCCGAACTGCAGCTCCGCCACCCGGTTGTACTCCCAGACGAACCGGCCCAGCTTGCCCATCAGGTGCTCGATGCCCGTCGTCGACTGGTTGTCGGGCCGGGACGGGACGAGCAGGTGGTCGCAGGCGGCGACCGCGGCCCGGGTGATCACCCCGAAGTTCGACGGGCAGTCGATCAGGACGAGGTCGTAGTCGTTCGGCGAGAAGGAGGCCAGGCCGGTCGCCAGCCGCTGGTAGACGTCGAAGTAGTGGCGGGTGGACCGGTGCGCCTGCGCGCCGCCGAGCCGGGCGACGAGGTCCATCTCGATGTCGCCGAGCGCCAGGTGCGAGGCGAGCAGGTCCAGCGTCCCGCCGCGGGCGGCGATGGCGGCGGCCACGACCGGCGGGGTGGTCACGTACCCGGCCAGCGGCGGCGGGATGGCCTCCGGCCGCCACGACTCGAACCAGGCCTTGACCGTCCTGCGCTGGTCGGCGAGCTCCGTGTGCCAGGTGTCGGCGCGGTAGAAGTTGAGGGTGAGGTTCGCCTGCGGGTCCAGGTCGATCAGCAGGACCCGCCGGCCCAGGCTGGCGATGGCCGCGCCGATGTTGGCGGTCAGCGTGGTCTTGCCCACGCCGCCCTTGTAGCTGGCGATCGCCACGACCTTCACCGCGTCCTCGCTCCCAGTCGCACGCTCCGTTCGATGACGGACCGGCCTTCCGCTCGGCCGTACTGTCGGGCTCCCCCGTCCGGCTTACGAGCAGATTACGGCGATCGACGGGACCGGCCCACCCAGACCGGGGCAGAGGGGACGCCTACCCGGCCCGATGGTGTGGGCCGGGCCGAGAAGTCCCTGCTCAGGCGAGGTCCCGGACGTCCCGCCGGCCGCCGCGCGATGCCGACCAGCGTCGTGCCGTACGGGCTGACCCGTTCCGGCGTGCGCGACGCGCGGCCCGTGGGCATCGGGACCGCCGTCGTGGGGGGCCGTACCTGCTGTGGTTACTCGCCTCCGGGAAGGGCGCCGGCCACATCTCCTGATCGCCGCCGCGGGTCGGGGACCCGCGGCCCAGGCACACGCCGCCCGACGATCCGCTGGTCGGGCAGCCGTGGCACGGGGGCCCGCGGCCCGCCGCGGGCCCCCGTCAGCGCCCACGCCGCCAGCGCCCCGAGAAGGAGCAGCGCGGCGAGGAAGTAGCAGTTCCCGGCCAGCAGCTGCCAGCCGTGGTGGGAGAACTCGGCGTCGCCCGTGTTCGGGACCCACCAGATCGGAGCGGCCACGAGCAGCCCGTAGCCGGCCACCGCGGCGCCCCGTCCCCACCGCGGCCGGCCGGGGGCCGCGGACATCCAGAGAAGCGCGGGGACCGCCCACACCCAGTGATGGCTCCACGAGATCGGCGACACCAGCAGGCCGGTCAGAGCGCAGGTGACGTCCCCGGGCAGCCGCGCACCCGAGCGGAACAGCCGCGCCGCCGTCGCCAGGCCGACGGCGGCGACCACCGCGGCCAGCGGGAGATAGAGCGGCCGCGCGTTGTCCGCACCGGACATGAGGCGGGCCAGGACGCCGAGCAGTGACTGGTTCCCGGCGAACGGGACGCCACCCACGTGGCCGGGGTCGAGGAACGTCTCGGACCAGTACGTCGCCGACGAGCCGGGGCTCGCCGCGAAGCCGACGCCGATCGTCACGCCGAACGTCGCCACCGCGGTCAGGGCGGCGCGGTGGCGGCCGGTGAGAAGCAGATGCGGCACGAAGATCAGTGGGGTGAGCTTGATCCCGGCGGCGATCCCGATGAGCACACCCCGCGGCAGCGGCCCGCGCCGGCCGAACAGGTCCAGCGCGACGAGCAGCCCCAGCGCGATGTTGATCTGGCCCAGGTCGAAGTTCCGCCGGATCGGCTCGGCCAGCATCGCCAGGCCGACGACCGGGCCGACGGCGCGGACCCCGGGCCAGCGGCCGGCCGGGGACGGCCGGATCGCCGCCAGCGAGGTGGCGCAGAAGAAGTACAGCGAGACCAGCAGGAGCAGCGTCCAGACCAGTTGCGCGACCGGCCGCGGCGGCAGTGCGAGCGGCGTGAACACCGCCGCCGCGAAGGGGGTGTAGGTGAACGGCAGCCCCGAGGCGGGTTCCACCGCCGAGTAGAGGTCCCCGCCGTGCAGCAGGACGTTCCCGCCCAACCGGTAGACGACGAGGTCGGTCAGCCGGCTGGTCACCGCGAAGGTGAGGAAAAGAACCGCGAAACCGAGCCCGGTGGCGGTTCCCGTTGTTCGAGCGGCAGCCTGAAGGCGCCGCGGTTGTGGCGCCAGGTTCAAGGACGCACTTCCATCCACCGAAAGCCGAACGTGCTGCGGGCTCCCGTTACCCGCGACGCACTGGACAGCAACGGGCCGACACCGGGAAAACGAGGTCCGCGGGCGCGGGATCCGTGCGGGCTCAGACGTTACCGCACCGCCGCGGCCCCGCCGCCACCGCTGCGGCCCCACCGCTCAGGGCCCACCGGGCCGGCCTGGACCGCCGGCGGACAGTGCTGCCCGCATCGCATTCACCGATTCCGGTCGACGCCCCCTGATTCCGATAGGGGATTACTCCGCGCCGGGCGGTGAGATACTCGGCGAGCGTGTCTCGCTGTGACTGCAGGTCGTCAGCTCTCGGCAGCGCCAGCCATGCGGCGGCGCGACCGCCGGCCGGGCAGCCAGGACCGGCGCCGCCCCGCCGGCAGGGACGCCTTCATCTCCTTGGGCCAGGCACGGGTGTCACGGGGTTCGACGTAGGGCTCGAGATCCTCCGGGTGGCCCACCGAGATCGCCCGTCCCCGGGCGATCTCGGTGTCGAACTCCAGGCCGAGCAGGATCGCCAGGTTCGACAGCCACAGCCACACCAGAAAGACGATCACTCCGGCGAGTGCCCCGTAGGTCTTGTTGTACGAGCCGAAGTTCGACACGTAGAAGGCGAACGCCGCGGACGCCGCCAGCCAGATCAGGACGGCCAGCAGGCTGCCGGGCGTCATCCAGCGGAAGCCGCGAACCCGGGCGTTGGGGGTGCTCCAGTACAGCAGCGCGATCATGACCACGACGAACAGGACCAGGACCGGCCACTTCGCCACCGACCACAGAGTGATCATCGCGTCGTCGAGGCCGATCATCCGGCCGACCTGCCGCGCCAGCCCGCCGCTGAACACGACGATCACGGCGCTCCCGGCCAGCAGGACCATCAGCAGCACCGTGACGGCCAGCCGGAGCGGGGCGACCTTCCAGACGGGACGTCCCTCGGGCATGTCGTAGATGGCGTTGGCGGCTCGGATGAAGGCCGCGATGTACCCGGATGCCGACCACAGGGCCGCCGCGAGACCCAGCACGGCGAGCAGCCCGCTCGTGCCGGGGGCGTCCCGCAGCCCGGTGACGGCGTCGTGCACGATGTCGCGGGCCGACCCCGGTGTCAGTTCCTGCAGGTTCTCCAGGACGCTGTCGGTCGCCTGCCGCCCGACGACGCCGAGCAGCGAGACCAGCACGAGAAGCGCGGGGAAGATCGCGAGCACCCCGTAGTAGGTGAGCGCGGCGGCCCGGTCCGGGAGATCGTCCCGGCGGAACTCGCGGACGGTGCGGACCAGCACCCAGAACCACGAACGCAGCCCGAGCCGGGCCGGTGCGGCGGCCGCGTCCCCTGCCGCACCGCCACGGGCCGCACCGCCGCTGGCCACGGCACCTGTCGTGTCATCCGCCGGGCGCGGCGCGGGCACCTCGTCCGCCGGCTCGCCGCCCCGTTTGTCCCCCATACCGGCGCGCTTCCCGCGCATCCCCACCATGACGATGTTGTTGCCGCCCGGACGGTTCGCAAATCCCGCCGAGCGGGGCCAGATCGCCAGACCGGTGCGTATCCGCTCGTCCCCGAGCCGACGTACGGCGCCGGTCGGCACCGGGGACCCTGGAGACGGCCGGAAGTGATAGACATTCACGCCGGCCAGGCCCGGACGAGGACACACCCAGATTGCCGTCGCGGGACCAACCCGGGCGGGACGAGCCCCACCGCGGCCAGACCGGACGAACCGGCGCCGTGGACAGGTAGTCGACATACTGGGCCCCATGCGCCAAGCGTTCGCCCACGACGCCGTGATCGACATGAGCCCCGACGCCGACGTGGCGGCGCCCGGCGCCGCGGTCACCGTCGCTCTCTGCGGGCACTGGGAGCATCAGCCTCCCTGCCCCCTCGCCGCGCACCACACACACGCGACGCGGACGGGCCACCGCGGGGTACGGCTGCGGATCCTCTTCGCCACCGAACCGGAGCAGGAGCACACGGTTCGGCGCCGGATCGAGGCGGCGCTGGCCACTGGTCGGCTGCACGGACCCAACGGCCCCACCCGCTGGCAGCTGCGCACCAGCCAGCGCGGCGACCTTGCCGCCTCGGAGTCCGCGCACGCCGAACGGCTGACCCACGGCTGACCCACCACCGGGGCCCGCCCGCACGAGCCGGCTCAGTAGGCGAGGAACAGGATCTCGTCCCGCGAGTACTGGTGGTCCGGGTGCTTCTCGGCGAGATGCGCCTGCGTCTTCTCGACCAGGTCGTCCTCGTCCTCGCCCTCGATGAACGCTCCGCACGGGCAGCTGAGACGCCGCTTCACCGCTCCTCCTCTCCGGCGGGCGCGTCGCGCCCGTCACCGCCGTTGCTGTCGCACCTATTGTCGCTTCCGGGCGGGTCACGTGTGCGGTCCGCGGACCGGCTCGCGCTGGAACAACTGGTGAACCACGGCCGTCCCGGCGGGACGTCCCAGCGGCCGTGGGTGCCTCAGTACTGCAGGGCCGTCGCCAGATCTCGCCCGATGCGGCCGACCGCGCCGACGTCGAGCTCGTAGAGGACGTGCCGCCCGTGGCGCTCCATCCGCACCAGCCCCAGCTCGCGCAGGGCACGCAGATGGCGGGAGACCTGGGGGCGGGTCATCGTCAGCCGGTCCGCCAGGTCTGCGGTGGTCATGGCCTGCCGCGCGATCAGCCGGCACAGCCGCACCCGGCTCGGAGCCGACCTTCGGCGCCTCGACCGGGAAGTGGACGACGGGGGGCAGACCTGGCTCGTTCTTCACCAGCAGGTGCGGGGCACCGTAGCGGGTGGGGATGAGCAGCAGCGGAGTCCGGGCCGGGTTGATCACCGCGTGGTGCACCTTGTCGAAGACGACCCGGGCGGGGCCGGCCGACGGCGCGACGAGACGCGCGCTCGACGGGCTGAGCGAGACCAGGGCCGGCGCGGGCCCACCGTCGGCGAGCCGGCGCCGCACCAGGTGGGCGGCCCGGTCGAGCACGGGCGCGGTCTGCGCCCAGAGCCCGCCGAAGAACACCCGCCCGCACAGGTCGAGAAAGCGGAGGATGTCCGCGCGCAGCGCCTCCGGGTCGCGCAGCAGGTCCTCGGCCAGGCCGAGGTGCGGCTCCGGCAGCCGGGCGGCGGCATGACGCAGCACGGCGGCCTGCCCCGGGTCGTGGCAGACCTGGCTGAAATCGAAGCCGTGGTACCCGCTGGCGCAGGCGTATGCGGTGAGCTCGGCGAACCGGTCGATCCCGAGGCCGGCCAGCGGCGCGGCGACCGGGGATGGACCGTCGAGCCCCGGGTAGAAGGCGCGCCACCGCAGCGCCGTCCACAGCGGCGCGAAGCGGCCCAGCCCGGCGCGGAAGGCGGGCGGGGCGGTGCGGGTGACCTGGTCGGCCCAGGCCGCGTGCTCGGTGTGGTGCGCGGACCCGGTCAGCACATGCAGGCAGGCGGCCAGCTCCGCGAGCGGCGAGACGGCGACGCTGAACCGGCCGGGGGCGGCGCCGTCCAACACGATCACGACCGACATGGGCTGACTGTACGGAGGCTGGTCGATCAGTCCGTGCCACCCGTGGACACCGTCGTGAACTCCGCCCGTGCCGCCGCCAGCAGGCCCGGGTCGGTGAGCAGGCCGGTGACCACCCAGGCCAGCCCGGCCGCCGCGACCTGGGTGCGGTCGTGGGCGAACGCCGTGGCCGCCGCCTCGCGCAGTGCGTCGGAGTGACCGGGCGTACCGACCTCGGCGATCTGGATGTACGGGTGGATGACCGGCAGCGGCTGGGAGAGGTTGCCGATGTCGGAGGAGCCGGCGGGGCCGCGCGGGTCCCCGGGCGCGATGTCCACACCCAGCGCGCGCACCGCCGCCGCGAACCGCTCGGCGAGCACCGTGTTGTCGCGGCGCTCCGCGTACAGCGGGCCGGTCTCGGTGACCTCCGCCGCCGTCCCGGTGGCGAGCGCCGCGCCCGCGGCCGCCGCGCGGACCCGCTCGACCAGTTCCTCGACCGAGGCTGCCGTGCCGTCCCGGACGTACAGGTCCACCGCGGCGTGGGCCGGGACGACGTTCGGGGCCTGGCCACCGTCCGAGATGATGCCGTGCAGCCGGGCGCTCGGCGGGACGAACTGGCGCATCGTGTCGAGTGCGTTGAGGAACAGCTGGGCTCCCGCCAGCGCGCTGCGCCCCGACCAGGGCGAGAGGGCCGCGTGCGCGCTCGTCCCCGCGAACGCGACCCGCAGGTGGGCAGCGGCCAGCCCGGGCCGGCCGGTCAGCGACCGGTCGCCGGGATGGAACATCACCGCCGCGTCGACGCCGTCGAAGACCCCGGCCTCGGCGAGCCGGATCTTGCCCGCGCCGCCCATCTCCTCACCGGGCGTGCCGATGACGGCGATCGTGCCGGGGTGGGCGGGCAGCGCGCGGACGGCCGCGATCGCCGCGCCCGCGCCCCGGCCGCGATGAGGTTGTGCCCGCAGCCGTGCCCGACACCAGGCAGCGCGTCGTACTCGGCGAGGACGGCGACGCACGGGCCGGGCTCCGCCCCCTCGTGCACGGCCACGAAGGCGGTGTCCAGGTCGCCCGCCGGCACCCGGACGGTGAAACCGGACTCCCCGAGCCAGCCGGTCAGCACGTCCCGGGCGTGAAACTCGGCGAACTTCAGCTCCGGCCGGGCGTGGATGGCCAGGCTCACCGCGTCCATCCGGGGCCGCAGCACGGCCAGCGCGACCGAGATGCTCTCCAGCACGGACTCGATCGCCGGCCCGGCGGGCCCGGCCGGCGCGGTGCGCGCGGCGGGTGAGGCAGACATGGCGGGCATGAGGACTCCGTTGCGGCTCGATGAGCAATAGCGCTCACCGTTCACGCCGCCGGCACTTGCGCGCCGGCACCCCGGGTCTGACCGGTCTTGGCCGTGCCCGGTTCCCGCTTCACAGCCACCCGCCGCCGCGCCGGTGGTGCTGGCGCGTTGGTCTTACGGTCGGCTCCACGGGCGTTTACGGTCTCCGACGTACTGGCGGCGACCTGGTGTTTGAGGTTGATCGCAGCGTTGTGGTCGCGGTCGGCCACCAGCCCGCAGGACGGGCAGGAGAAGGTGAGGTCCGACAGTGTCAGGCTTGGGTTTCGCCAGCCGCAGCCGGAACAGGTCTTCGA
>NZ_SJXI01000094.1:0-5489 GCF_004337455.1 Parafrankia sp. BMG5.11
GCCGTCGGCCGGGAAAAGGTCCGGAAATACAGGTGGGGGCTGCTCCCGGCCACAGCCAGAAACAGCCCCCACCAAAAGAAGTCCGGCGGCGTCCTACTCTCCCACGCGGTCACCCACGCAGTACCATCGGCGCTGAAGGGCTTAGCTACCGGGTTCGGAATGGAACCGGGCGTTTCCCCTTCGCCAAAGCCACCGAAACACTACCAGACCCAACCGAAACCGGTCGCAGCCCGAGAACCGCACAGTGGACGCAGAACAGCAGAATCTTTGTGGTCAAGCCCTCGGCCTATTAGTACCGGTCAGCTCCATGCGTTGCCGCACTTCCACCTCCGGCCTATCAACCCGATCATCTAGTCGGGGGCCTTACCAGGCTACCCTGTGGGAGACCTCATCTCGAAGCGAGCTTCCCGCTTAGATGCTTTCAGCGGTTATCCCTTCCGAACGTAGCCAACCAGCCATGCTCTTGGCAGAACAACTGGCACACCAGAGGTTCGTCCGTCCCGGTCCTCTCGTACTAGGGACAGCCCTTCTCAAGTCTCCTGCGCGCGCGGCGGATAGGGACCGAACTGTCTCACGACGTTCTAAACCCAGCTCGCGTACCGCTTTAATGGGCGAACAGCCCAACCCTTGGGACCTACTCCAGCCCCAGGATGCGACGAGCCGACATCGAGGTGCCAAACCTTGCCGTCGATATGGACTCTTGGGCAAGATCAGCCTGTTATCCCCGGGGTACCTTTTATCCGTTGAGCGACGGCGCTTCCACAAGCCACCGCCGGATCACTAGTCCCTGCTTTCGCACCTGCTCGACATGTCTGTCTCACAGTCAAGCTCCCTTGTGCACTTGCACTCAACACCTGATTGCCAACCAGGCTGAGGGAACCTTTGGGCGCCTCCGTTACCCTTTAGGAGGCAACCGCCCCAGTTAAACTACCCACCTGACACTGTCCCTGATCCGGATCACGGACCGAGGTTAGACATCCAGTACGACCAGAGTGGTATTTCAACAATGACTCCACCGGAACTGGCGTCCCAGCTTCACAGTCTCCCACCTATCCTACACAAACCGAACCGAACACCAATATCAAGCTGTAGTAAAGGTCCCGGGGTCTTTCCGTCCTGCCGCGCGTAACGAGCATCTTTACTCGTAATGCAATTTCGCCGAGTCTGTGGTTGAGACAGTAGGAAAGTCGTTACGCCATTCGTGCAGGTCGGAACTTACCCGACAAGGAATTTCGCTACCTTAGGATGGTTATAGTTACCACCGCCGTTTACTGGCGCTTAAGTTCTGAGCTTCGCCCCGAAGAGCTAACCCGTCCCCTTAACGTTCCAGCACCGGGCAGGCGTCACTCCGTATACATCGTCTTACGACTTCGCACGGAGCTGTGTTTTTAGTAAACAGTCGCTTTCCCCTGGTCTCTGCGGCCCCTCCCCGCTTCGGAGGTAAACTCCTACACAGGAAGTGGCCCCCCTTCTCCCGAAGTTACGGGGGCATTTTGCCGAGTTCCTTAACCACAGTTCACTCGCACGCCTCGGTATTCTCTACCTGACCACCTGTGTCGGTTTAGGGTACGGGCGGCCCTGACACTCGCTAGAGGCTTTTCTCGGCAGCATGGGATCACCCACTTCGCCACAATCGGCTCGGCATCAGGTCTCAAGCACATGAAGCACGGATTTACCTGCACTTCGCCCTACACCCTTGCCCCAGGAAAACCACCTCCTGGGTTGGACTACCCTCCTGCGTCACCCCATCGCTTGCCTACTACCAGCCGGGGTCCCGACCAGCCCAAGCCCCACCCGAAGGCAGAACAAAAACCAGAACGGTTAGCACAAACCAGGTTCAGCATGGGCGCGTCAGCGCCGGTACGGGAATATCAACCCGTTGTCCATCGACTACGCCTGTCGGCCTCGCCTTAGGTCCCGACTCACCCTGGGCGGAAAAGCCTGCCCCAGGAACCCTTGGTCATTCGGCGGACGGGATTCTCACCCGTCATTCGCTACTCATGCCTGCATTCTCACTCGTATGGCATCCACGGCTGGGTCACCCCGCCGCTTCACACGCCATACGACGCTCCCCTACCCACGCACAGACCTGGACCTCCGAAAAGGCCGGGTTCACCATGCATGCCGCAGCTTCGGCGGTGCGCTTGAGCCCCGCTACATTGTCGGCGCGGAATCACTTGACCAGTGAGCTATTACGCACTCTTTCAAGGGTGGCTGCTTCTAAGCCAACCTCCTGGTTGTCTATGCGACTCCACATCCTTTTCCACTTAGCGCACGCTTAGGGGCCTTAGCTGGCGATCTGGGCTGTTTCCCTCTCGACTACGAAGCTTATCCCCCGCAGTCTCACTGCCACGCTTCACTTACCGGCATTCGGAGTTTGGCTGACTTCAGTAAGCTTGTAGGCCCCCTAGGCCATCCAGTGCTCTACCTCCGGCAAGAAACACGTGACGCTGCACCTAAATGCATTTCGGGGAGAACCAGCTATCACCGAGTTTGATTGGCCTTTCACCCCTACCCACAGCTCATCCCCCAGGTTTTCAACCCTGGTGGGTTCGGTCCTCCACACGGTCTTACCCGCGCTTCAACCTGGCCATGGGTAGATCACTCGGCTTCGGGTCTTGGACATGCGACTCAACGCCCTATTCGGACTCGCTTTCGCTACGGCTACCCCACACGGGTTAACCTCGCCACACACCGCAAACTCGCAGGCTCATTCTTCAAAAGGCACGCGGTCACCAGGCTCCGAAAAGCCCAGCCCCCACGGATTGTAGGCACACGGTTTCAGGTACTATTTCACTCCCCTCCCGGGGTACTTTTCACCTTTCCCTCACGGTACTAGTCCGCTATCGGTCACCAGGGAGTATTTAGGCTTAGCGGGTGGTCCCGCCAGATTCACACGGAATTTCACGGGCTCCGTGCTACTTGGGATACTGCTCAAGAGACGTGCCGTTTTCACCTACAGGGCTATTACCCTCTATGGCGGTCCATTCGCATGACCTTCGGCTAACAACACGTTTTCTAACTCTTCGACGAAGCGGCAGCAACATCAGAACAGTCCCACAACCCCAGCTACGCAACGCCTGCCGGCTATCACACGAAACTGGTTTAGCCTCATCCGCTTTCGCTCACCACTACTCGCGGAATCACGGTTGTTTTCTCTTCCTGCGGGTAATGAGATGTTTCACTTCCCCGCGTTCCCTCCACATGCCCTATGTGTTCAGGCATGGGTGACAGGATTTAAAGCCCTGCCGGGTTTCCCCATTCGGAAATCCTCGGATCATAGCTCGGTTGACAGCTCCCCGAGGCATATCGCAGCCTCCCACGTCCTTCATCGGCTCCTGGTGCCAAGGCATCCACCGTGCGCCCTTAATAACTTGGCCACAAAGATAAAGATGCTCGCGTCCACTGTGCAGTTCTCAAACTACGAACGGAAACCAGCCGCGCCCGTGAGACCAAACCCATCACCCAAAAGGCGACAGCGGTATCCCACCACAACCAGCCCGCACACCCACCCCGCCCAACAACCCCGACGACCCGAAGGCCACCGAGGCACGTTGAACAAAAGCAGGGCCACACACGAGGGCACCTAACTCCCTCAGGACCCAACAGCGTACCGACCCACCAACCCCAGCCCCAACCCCAAGCCCACACAGGA
Organism: Parafrankia sp. BMG5.11; assembly: GCF_004337455.1. Taxonomy (NCBI): domain Bacteria; kingdom Bacillati; phylum Actinomycetota; class Actinomycetes; order Frankiales; family Frankiaceae; genus Parafrankia; species Parafrankia sp. BMG5.11. The sequence continues at coordinate 3,656 of NZ_SJXI01000094.1, forward strand.
ACCCAGAATCCGAACCAGCAGCCAGCAGAACAAGTCAGCGTTCCACCCATGAGCATCCAGACCAGCCACTCGACTGACCATCGCTCTGGACCAGGCAACCACCCACTACAGGGGCACCCAGCCAGAAAGCTCCTTAGAAAGGAGGTGATCCAGCCGCACCTTCCGGTACGGCTACCTTGTTACGACTTCGTCCCAATCGCCGGTCCCACCTTCGACGGCTCCCCCCACAAGGGTTGGGCCACCGGCTTCGGGTGTTACCGACTTTCGTGACGTGACGGGCGGTGTGTACAAGGCCCGGGAACGTATTCACCGCAGCATTGCTGATCTGCGATTACTAGCGACTCCGACTTCACGGGGTCGAGTTGCAGACCCCGATCCGAACTGAGACCGGCTTTTTGGGATTCGCTCCACCTCGCGGTATCGCAGCCCATTGTACCGGCCATTGTAGCATGTGTGCAGCCCAGGACGTAAGGGGCATGATGACTTGACGTCATCCCCACCTTCCTCCGAGTTGACCCCGGCAGTCTCCTATGAGTCCCCGACATGACTCGCTGGCAACATAGGACAAGGGTTGCGCTCGTTGCGGGACTTAACCCAACATCTCACGACACGAGCTGACGACAGCCATGCACCACCTGTGCAGAGCCCCTAAGGACCCCATATCTCTACAGGATTTCTCTGCATGTCAAGCCCTGGTAAGGTTCTTCGCGTTGCATCGAATTAAGCCACATGCTCCGCCGCTTGTGCGGGCCCCCGTCAATTCCTTTGAGTTTTAGCCTTGCGGCCGTACTCCCCAGGCGGGGCGCTTAATGCGTTAGCTGCGGCACGGAGGCCGTGGAAGGTCCCCCACACCTAGCGCCCAACGTTTACGGCGTGGACTACCAGGGTATCTAATCCTGTTCGCTCCCCACGCTTTCGCTCCTTAGCGTCAGTTCCGGCCCAGAGACCCGCCTTCGCCACCGGTGTTCCTCCTGATATCTGCGCATTTCACCGCTACACCAGGAATTCCAGTCTCCCCTACCGGACTCTAGCCTGCCCGTATCGACTGCAGGCCCGGGGTTGAGCCCCGGGTTTTCACAGCCGACGCGACAGGCCGCCTACGAGCTCTTTACGCCCAATAATTCCGGACAACGCTTGCACCCTACGTATTACCGCGGCTGCTGGCACGTAGTTGGCCGGTGCTTCTTCTGCAGGTACCGTCACTCTCGCTTCGTCCCTGCTGAAAGAGGTTTACAACCCGAAGGCCGTCATCCCTCACGCGGCGTCGCTGCGTCAGGCTTTCGCCCATTGCGCAATATTCCCCACTGCTGCCTCCCGTAGGAGTCTGGGCCGTGTCTCAGTCCCAGTGTGGCCGATCGCCCTCTCAGGCCGGCTACCCGTCGTCGCCTTGGTAGGCCATCACCCCACCAACAAGCTGATAGGCCGCGGGCCCATCCCAAGCCGATAAATCTTTCCACACCACCAGATGCCCGATGATGTCATATCCGGCATTAGCCCCGGTTTCCCGGAGTTATTCCAGAGCTTGGGGCAGGTTGCCCACGTGTTACTCACCCGTTCGCCGCTAGGAGCAAGCTCCTCGCTCGACTTGCATGTGTTAAGCACGCCGCCAGCGTTCGTCCTGAGCCAGGATCAAACTCTCCATCAATGCTTTGAAAGAGATGGCCGGGCCGCCAAGCCCAACCGATCCTGACAAGACAGATTCTCGTATGAGTCTATCATTGCCAAAGGAATTTCCCACCACAACCAGAAGCACTAAGCCCTGGCCATGGACGGGGGTTAAAAAATATGGCACTGACTATTCGGTACGCTGTTGAGTTCTCAAGGAGCAGATGCG
>NZ_SJXI01000095.1:0-26459 GCF_004337455.1 Parafrankia sp. BMG5.11
CCTCGCCACCGGCGCGGACGATAGGACGATGCAGCTGGCGCATGAAGGGACGGTGCGGCTGTGGGATGTGGCCGATCCGGCTCGTCCTGCCCCGCTGGGTAGCCCGCTGACCGGCCACACCGGCCCGGTGTTTTCGGTGGCGTTCTCGCCGGATGGACGGACCCTCGCCACCGGCGCGCACGATCAGACGGTGCGGCTGTGGGATATGGCCGACCCCGCCCATCCAGCACCTCTCGGTGAACCCCTGGCCAACCACACCGATGCGGTGACCTCGGTCGCGTTCTCGCCGGATGGGCTCACCCTCGCCACCGGCGCGGACGATCAGAATGTACGGCTGTGGGATGTGGCCGATCCGGCTCGTCCTGCCCCGCTGGGTAACCCGCTGACCGGCCACACCGATGCGGTGCGGTCGGTGGCGTTCTCGCCGGATGGACGGACCCTCGCCACCGGCGCGGACGACCAGGCGGCACGGCTATGGGATCTCGGGCCGCTGGCGACGCTGCGGGAGGCGGTGGTTTCTCGGGCCTGCCAGGAGGCTGGTGAGCTTGACCACGCCGAGCGGGAGCGGCTGCAGCTTCGGGTTTCGTTTCGGTGGAGCTGCGACTCCTGATCTTCTACTCGAAGATCTGTTCGACAACCGGCCGACAACAGTGATTACCCCGGCGCCGTGACAGCACGCCACCGCGGTGTTCGGCCGTGTACGGGTCATGCCCACGGGGGTGGTGTACGGAGCGTGATGCCGCGTGATCCTGGTTGAATGTTATGCGGTCAGCGCTTCGGGTGTCACGCTGATCTCGGGTGTGTCGGATTTCTTGTTCGTGGCGTCGACTTTCGCGAGGATTTCCAGGCCGAAGTAGCGGTGGGTTTCGATCCACTCGTCGTGTTGTTCGGCGAGGACGGCACCGACGAGACGTATGATGGCGTCACGGTCGGGGAAGATACCGACGACGTCGGTGCGGCGGCGAATTTCCTTGTTCAATCGTTCCTGCGGGTTCGACGACCAGATCTGCCGCCAGACCTCCCTCGGGTACGTGGTGAACGCGAGCAGGTCAGCTTTCGCGCCGGAGAGATGGTCAGCGGCCTTCGGGAGTTTCTCGGAGAGGGCTTCGACGACCCGGTCGAACTGCCCACCGACCTCGTTCGCATCGGCCTGGTCGAAGACAGTTCTCACGAGAGTGGCGACCCACGGCTGTGACGACTTTGGTGTCAGGGTCAGCAAGTCCCGCAGGTAATGCGTTCGACATCTTTGCCACGACGCACCGGGCAGTGTGGACCCGATCGCGTTGACCAGTCCCCGGTGGGCATCGGAGGTCACCAGGCGCACCCCGGACAGGCCGCGGGCGACCAGGCCACGGAAGAACGCCAGCCAGCCGGCACCGTCCTCGCTGCTCACGACGTCGAGGCCGAGGATCTCCCGGTGCCCGTCGCCGTTCACGCCGACCGCGAGCAGGCAGTGCACATTGATCACGCGGGGCCGTCCTCACGGACCTTCATCGTCAACGCGTCGGCCTGCACGAACCGGTACGGACCGGCGTCCAACGGCCGGGACCGGAAAGCCTCGACCTGGGCATCGAGATGCTTCGCCAGTACCGATACCTGCGACTTCGAGATATGCGCTACCCCGAGCTGCTCGACGAGCTTGTCGACCCGGCGGGTCGATACCCCGAGCAGATAGGAGGTGGCGACCACCGAGATCAGTGCCTGCTCGGCGCGCCGACGCCGGGTCAGGAGCCATTCCGGGAAATAGGAGCCCTGCCGCAGCTTCGGTACCCCCAGCTCGATCGTCCCGGCACGGGTGTCCCACTCCCGCGCCCGATACCCGTTCCGCCGGTTCACCCGCTCGGGGGAAATCTCCCCATATTCCGCGTTGCAGATCCCGTCCACCTCGGCGCCCATCAACGCCTCCGCGAACGCCTTCACCATCGAGCCCAACAGATCCGGACTCGCTGCCATCAGCTCCTTGCCGAACCCCTCGGCATCAGCCACAGTCGGACGCACGGCCATCGCGTATCTCCTCCTCGAGTTCTTGGCGGTTCTCGAAAAGGATCACGCGGTGGTCGCTCTACGTCACGGACTGCCACTCCGGCGAGTCGCTAGACGATCACGATCCGTACACCACGTGCGTGGACTCCACTCGTGTACGCGGCGCCGCCAGTCTTCCTGTGATCTCGATGTGGCTGGCTGTTGGCTTGGACGGCTTCTGCTGGGTGGTCCGACGGGTTGACGGGCCGAGCCGGCTACCGGGCCACTCGTCCCGGGGGTGGATGGTCGGGGTCGGCGGGTGCCGCCCCCGACCATCGGGCGTCATCCGGATGTGGTGCGCCGCCGGCCGGTGGGGGCTGTGCGGCGTCGGCGGGGCGCTGGTGTGGCGGTATTTCCGCTGGTAGACGGCCTGCGACCATGGTCTGTGATGGATATCACAGGGCCGGGGACGAGCGGGTAGCGGTTCGCATTGTGGTCAATCCGGTCGACAACTCACTGTGACGTACTGTCTGACCTACGGAAACAGTGCAGGAGGGCTGGTAGGCGGCACTGCATGGATGTTTGGCAGTCCGCTCTGCGGACGGATCTGTGCAGGTCGGGCGGTCTGTCGGTGGTTCGAATCCCCTCACCCTCTTCTCGTCATGGTTGCGTTGGGTGATGGCCGGGCGAGGGTGTGGTGCGGCTCGTTTGCCGCGGGGCCAAAGGTTCTGACGCTCGTGCGGTGACCTGTCGGCCGTTGCTCAGAGGTCGGGTCTCTGGCGGCTCAGCCGGAGGCGTCGCCCACCGCTACAGTCGCGACCTAACCGACCCCTTTCGGCCTGGCGGATAGGCCGTTCGCCGGCGGCTGCTCGGCGACGACCCCCCCGACACCCGGTATGGCGAGCTGGTTCTACGTCGGATCGGACAGTCCTGATGTCTCTGGGTGGTGGCATCCTGGTGCTGATGATGTACAAGGTCCGTCTATCCGAAGCAGGCGTGCACCTGTTCGACCGGGTGTCTGGCCTGAACGTCCTGCTCGACGAGGTGCGTGTGCCGGCGGGACAGGTTTCGCGCGCTCCTCGATACCTGTCGGTTGCGCTGACGAACGCCTGCGAGCTCCGCTGCGCCTACTGCTACGCGCCTAAGCATGCCGCCGCGCTCGACGTAGGCCGTGTCGTGGCTTGGGCTGTCGAGCTCGACAGCGCCGGGTGCCTCGGTGTTGGCTTTGGAGGTGGCGAGCCGACCGCCCACCCTCGGTTTGTCCAATTCTGTGACCGGATCGCCGCGTCGACGTCGATGGCGGTGACCTTCACGACGCACGGACATCGGCTCACCCCGGGGCTCGCCGATGCCCTGCGAGGGTCCGTGCACTTTGCGCGTCTGTCCGTCGACGGGGTCGGGGCCACGTACGAGCGACTTCGGCACCGGCCGTTTGCGACGGTCCGTGCCGCGGCGGCTCTACTTCGTTCGGTCGCGCCGATTGGCATCAACGTGGTCGTGAACGCCGACACGGTCGGCGGGCTCGATGACCTCGCCACGTTCGCGGACGACGTCGGGGCATCCGAACTGCTGCTCCTGCCGGAGCAGCCGACCGCAGCAACGCCCGGGATCTCCGATGGCGATACGGAGCGCCTTGTGCGTTGGGTACGAACCGCCCGGACACAGGTGCGGCTCGCGATCTCGCGCTCCGGGTTCGAAGCTTCGGTGCCGGCCGTCGAGACCATTCCTGATGAACGTCCACTGGATGCGCACCTGCACGTCGACGCGACCGGTATCCTGCGTCCCCACGCGTACGCGTCGGCGGGAATGGCGATTGAAGGCTCAATCTTGGATGCCGTGCAGGCTTTGAGAGAGGCGTCGTGAGGGTCTGGCAGAGCTACGGCTCGGAGCACTCGATGGATCTGATGCTCATTGGCACGTTCGAGACGGTCCCCGGTGCGGAGGCGGCGGTCGAACGGATGAAGGCTCTGAAGACCCTCGCGGAGGCCGAGTGGTCCGACGACGACTGGCTTCGTCAGGATGACCGTATGCCTGACGTCCTGGCTGGTGAGCTGCACAAGCTGAAGCTCTACGAACTGGGGCGGTCCGACGTCGACATCTACGCCTTCGACCACTCCGTCGAACGCAACGGATCAACTATCCGGATCCGGACCGAGGAGTCCGACGTCCAAGGGTTTCTGAAGGTGCTCATCCACCTCGGTGCGAGAGTCGAAGTCTTCTCGCGTCACACGTGGAATGAGGACGGGACGCGCCGGATTGAGGCAGGCATCTCAGGTGACGCTTGACCTGATGCGGTTGGAACGCCTGCCGGGCGCTGACGACGGGAACTTCGAGGAGCTCACGCGAGCGATCGTGTCCCGCCGCTATGGCGCCTTGGGTACCCTTCGGGAGCGGCGCAATCAGCCCGGCGTCGAATTCTACCTCCGGGTTGAACACGCCGGTGAGCTGGGGGAGCCAGGCCGGGTGTGGGGATGGTCCTGCAAGTGGTTCATTCTCGGCCGCGATAACGAACTCACCAGCGGGCAGCGCGACCAGATTACGGACTCCGTCGACAAAGCGATCAAGTACATCGATGGGCTGACAGACTACGTGCTCTGCCTTCCGCAGCGCCCAGCGAAGAAGGACGAGGAGTGGATCGACGGCCTCGGTCCGGCCAGAGGCATCTCGACGAAGCTGTGGGCGGCGAACAACTTCGACGCCCAGCTGGCCGGGTTCGACGAGCTCCGCTCCACCTTCTTTGGCGAGCTCGTCCTCATCCCGGACGTGCTCGCGGCGGCTCACGAGTGTTCCGTCGCTCCGGTCAAAGCCCGGTGGCTCCGGCCGCTACATACTTCGAACCATGTGGAACGCCAGCTTGAGCGAGCCCTCCTGCGTCCGGCGGCGTTTGACGCGGCCGACGAGCACATCGACGCGATCGCTGCCCGCGCAGGGGCGCTTCGGGACGCGCTGACCGACATCGACGATGACGCCACCCGGGCAAGCGCCAAGGACATCGCTGATGACCTGGACTTGTTCGTCGCCGGCCTGCGGGCGATCGTCGCCGCCGGACGGAACCGCCGGCCGATGGAGGTTCGTGATCGGGTCGCCGACCAGCAGCCGCCTGCCACGTCGCCACGCAAGCTCCGCGCCCTCGTCTTTGCGCTGCGGAAGCGGCGCCTGCCTGTAGCCCTAGACGTTTCCGGCCTAGGCGCAGAAATCCGTGACGTTGTCGGGTGGTTGGAAGAAGTGCGCGCGGACCTTCTGGCTCCGCTGATCGCGATCGTCGGCGCTGCCGGGATGGGCAAGACCTATCTTGCTGCCCAGCTGACCGCTCCGACGGGCCGACCGACCGCCGGGGTGTTCATCCAGGGCAATCACCTGCGATTCGGTCGCAGCCTGGACGACCTGGCGCGACGGATTCCCAGGCTGAAGGTAGAGCGTTTCGAAGATCTCCTCGAGGCGCTCAACTCAGCCGGCGCCCGTGCTGGCAGCCGGATCCCCCTGGTCATCGACGGTTTGAACGAAGCCGAGCGGCCCTTGGAATGGCGTCCGCTGCTCGACGAGCTGATGCCGGCACTCGGTGACTTCCCGAACGTCCTAATGATCGTTACGCTCCGCGAACCGCTTGCTGCTCGCGTTGTCCCGGACACCGCCGCGGCGATGGATCTCGAGTGGCGTGAGCCCGAGGTCATCGACATCGTCAACACCTACTTCGACCACTATCTGATCACCCCGGGCGGCGCCTGGCTGCCGAGCGAGATGTTCGGCAACCCGCTGTTCGTCCGCATGTACTGCGAGGCCGCCAATCCCGGTCGGGAGAATCCAGTCGGTGTTGAGGCGCTCCCGACATCCCTGGTCGGCGTGTTCGAGCGGTACCGCGACGTCGTGGTCGACCGCCTCGCCGAGGACCCCGCCCGCGTGCAGGTGCCCGCTGACCAGATCAAGCGGCGCCTAGGTGCGTTCGCGTTGGAGATCTGGACCCGCGGAGTCCGTCGACTCCCGTCCGATGACGCGAGGGCGATCCTCGATGCGGGTCCGACGAGCTGGGACGAGAGCCTCTTTCGGCGTCTCGTGGAGGAAGGGGTGCTTCTCCGCGAGGAGGTAGACGGCAGTGACGACACCGAGGCAGGGATCCTGTTCGACCGCTTCGGCGGCTACCTGATCGCTGACGCGGTCCTCGTACGCATGACCCACACCGAGGTGAAGGAGCGGCTTGCGGAAGCAAGCTTGTGGAACACCCTCCTCGGCGTGGACGGTCATCCCCTCGGTGAGGACATCGCCGTCGGCCTGACCGGTCTGGTGCCCCGCCGGTTCGTTCGGCACCACCTCTGGCGCTTCGCCCCGGACGAGTACCGGTCGTGGGCGCTCGCCCAGGAGCTTGACGCGGAATCCGAGTTCCTCGATGACGGCACCGTCGACGAACTCGCGACATTGATCGCCACCGGCGCCTGGAAGGCCCCGGGGCCTTCCAGGCACGGGCGCCGGCACCCGTTCGACCGGCTGTGGGAGGTCCGCTCCTCCCCTGCGCACCGCCTGAACGCCGTCTTCCTCGACCGGGTCCTTCGCTTGCTGTCTCTCCCCGAGCGTGACCGTCAGTGGACCGAATGGGTCCGCCATAACGCCAGCGGCCTGATCGTGGGCAACCTGAAGGAGCTGATCGAGTACTGGACCGGCGACCCGAACCGCGTCGAGATCGACGACCTCGACGCGCTCGCGATCGCCTGGCTGCTGACGTCCACGAATGCACAAGTGCGGGATCTCGCGACGAAGGCCCTGCAGCGCTACGGCCGGCCGGAGTCAAACCGCCTGTTCGACCTCGCTACCAGGATGCTCGATGTTGACGATCCCTACGTCGTCGAGCGCGTCATCAGTGCCGCCTTCGGGGCTGCCGGCGCACATCAGATGCCAGACCCCGGCGGAACGTTCGAGCGCGCTCTCGCCGGATGGCTCGTCGAACTGCGCGACCGCTTCCTCGAGGAAGGGTCGACCTCAACGTCCCATGAGCTCCTGCGTGACTACCTGCGAGCAACCTTCGAGTTCGCCGGAACCCTCCACCCCGGTGCGGTACCTGACGGCGTCGACCCGGCCGCGCTGACGTTCGCGGTGGTGCCGCCTGCGCCAGTGATGGCTGACGATGACGCGAACGCCGAAGAGTGCAAAATCTCCTTCGGTATGGATTTCGAGAACTACGTGATCGGGTCCGCCATCGAGGGCCGACGAAACTACGACTTCACGCATGCTGCATTCCGTCGCGCCCGCGGCGAGGTCATGGCCCGTGTCTGGGATCTCGGGTGGCGGGCGGCGCTGCTCGGCGAGGTCGACCGGGGAATCGCCGACGACGCCGCCCGCCGTTTCGGCGGTGACCGTGCGATGGTGGAGCGCTACGGCAAGAAGTACGGGTGGATCGCCTACTACGAGCTGATCGGCCGTCTTGTTGACACGGGACAGAACCGGGACCGGTGGGTGGTTGGGGGCGGGCGTAACGTCTCACCCGACATCGACCCATCCTTCCCCGACGAGCCTCCGGCAGCACCCGTTCAGCTCCCGGAATGGGCGCCCGCCAGCTCGACGGATGACGAGGTGTGGCTACGGAATGGCGGGGTGAGCGTACCAGCGGAGTTCTGGTCACCCGAGGAGATCTACGGCGTAACCGGCGGATGGCTGCTCACCGAGGGATTCCTGCGACATCGGCGTGACGGGCGAACGGTGTTCGGGTTCTTCCGTACCCTCCTGCTGGAGCCGGCCGATGCGGCTCCCGCGCTAGAGATGATCAACGGTCGTGAATACCTGGGCAACCAGTTCTTCCCCGACTTGCCGACGGTAGGAGGCGTGTTCGCTGGGGAGGTACCTTGGAGCCCCAGATTCGCGCGGCGCTTTGACGACGATGACGACGATCCCTACTCCCGTCCAGCGTTGCGTCATTACTGGAACGACGAGGGTATAGCCCTCGGCCAGGTAGCAGTCGCTCTCTCTACCGGTGACGGTGGGTCGCCGACGATACTCGAGCAATCCTACGATGTGCCGTCCTTCGAGTTCGCTGCGCGGTTTAACCTTCGTCAACTGCCCGGCACGTTGGATCTGGTCAGCCTCGACGGGGTCCGTGCCTCAGCGACCTTCGGCACGGAGGAACCTTGGAACGGACACCTTCTGTTCCTCCGCCGTGACCTTGTCGTCAAATTCGCCGGCGATCGCCAGATCGTCCATGTGGCCTGGGGCGAGCGTGAGGTGACCGTCGACTGGAACTCCGTCCCCCCCTGGGTCGATGAGGCGCGCCGAGCCTACGAGCATGTGTGGCGCAACGTACGAGTGATCGGCGAGCAACAGGACGCGATCCAGGGAGATGCGTAGGGGGCGAGTCCCCGGTACGCAGCGACTGACCACGCGACCCCGTGGCCTGGCTAGAGTTCAGCCGCCGCAGGGCGTGCTCGCGGGTCGGAGCCTGTCAATCCCGATGAGACATCAGGCTGCTTGGTTCGTGGGTAGCACCTCCTCGGTCTCGATGATCGCTGGGGGCTGGTTGATCCACGCCCTGGTCGGCAGCGCGGGCGGGGCCGGTCGGCGGTGGAACCGCTCGGGGTGGGCCGCGTAGGCGGCGTCGAGGACCTGGGCGCGACGGGCCTGGATCTCGTGGGCGGTGCCGTCATGGACGCTGGCCGGGGTGTGCAGAGCGACGCCTGAATGCCGGTGTTCGTTGTTGTAGTAGCGGAAGAAGACGTCGCAGAAGACGCGGGCGTCCTGGAGGGATCCGAAACGTCCCGGGAAAGCGGGACAGTACTTGAGTGTTTTGAAGTGCGCTTCACTGTAGGGGTCGTTCGAGACGTGCGGACGGGAATGGCTCTGGTCGATGTTCAGGTAGGCCAGGAGGGCGGCGACCGGTTGGGACGTCATCGAGGTCCCACGGTCGGCGTGGACAGCGATCGGCTGGACCCCGCTGTTCGCGGCGACGGCGTGTTCGATGAAGGCCTTCGCGAGTTCCCCGTTCTCGGTGGGATGTACCTCGAAGTGGATGGCTTTACGGGAGAAGATGTCGAGGATGACGTACAGGTCGGAGTACACGCCGTGGACGGGTCCGGTGAGTTTCGTGATATCCCAGCTCCAGATTTCGTTGGGTCTGGTCGCGAGTAGTTCCGGTTTCTTCCGGGCGGGGTGGGTGGCCTGTGCCCGCCGCTCGGCGGTCTGGGCTCGGGCCCGCAGCAGCCGGTACATGGTGGACACGCTGGCCAGGTAGACGCCCTCGTCGAGCAGGGTCGCCCAGACCTGGGCGGCGGACTTGTCGACGAACCGGTCGCTGTTGAGGAGCTCCAGTAGCCGTTCGCGTTCGGTGTCGTCGAGTGCTGCCGGGTGGACGGCCGGGGCCCGGGGCAGGCGTCCTGTGGATTGTGTGGGATTACGCCGACGGTACACCGTCGCCCGGGACATCCCGAGCAGGTCGCACGCGACCTTGATCGAGGTCAGTGGCACCAGCGAGGTGAACGCCTCGTCTACTACCTGCCGGGTTTCTTGCTGGAATCCGCGCTCTCGGAGATCAGTTCCAAGAGCGCGTGTGCTTTTCCCACGACTTCCAGCGCTGCTTTCGTTCTTGCCAGCTCGGTGGCGAGCCGTTCGTTCTCTCGGCGTAGCCGCTCGTTATCGATATCCGTCTCGCTGGCCGCGGGCCGACCGGCGGGCTTTCCGGTGAGACCTTCGCTGGCCCCCTGGTCCCGCGCCTCGCGCCACTTCTGGATGTGGGAGTGGTAAAGACCTTCCCGGCGCAGCAACGCGCCTCGTTCACCCGACTCGGTCAACCCGTCGTACTCGTTCAGGATTCTCTTCTTGTAGGCCGCGGTGAAGCTCCGGCGCTTCGGCCGGTCCGACCGCGGTCCTCCAGACGAGCTCACCCCGCCATCCTCCTGCTTCGAGGAGGCCATGTCTGCCATGGTCAACGTCACTGGTCTTGAAGATCCCGTCTCGCCCTACGCTACAGAAGTCTCGGTGATCCTCATGTCTCACGGGACTCTGACAGACAGGGGGTCAGCGCTGGTTGAGAGACCGCTGGCGGCAGCGCCTTCGGAGGAGCACTCGTCTCGGCCCTTGCGGTGGCTGTGAAGGACCGCCGCGCACGCCGTGCGGTCCGCGAGAACGTCGGACCTCTGGTGGCGGGCCGGTCGCGGTCGCGGCGGTCGGTGCCTACCCTGATGGTGATGGCGGCGGTTGGACTGCACTGGGGGAGAGGGTCTACGCGACCAAGGTGCTGACCAGCGATTGTCAAGCGAGAGTCAGATCACTGTCAGGTGTTCGGCCGGCTGGTGTGAAGTCCTGGCGGGCCGGACACGAGGCAGATGATCTGACACGCCGCTGAATGATCACGGGTCGGTTGGAGTCTCGTGGTGGGCCGCCGCCCCGGCCGGGAATCTACCGGCACTACAAGGGCCAGTACTACCAGGTGCTGTTCGTCGCGGAGGACTCCACCAACGGTCCGGGTAAGGGGCGTCGGTGAACCGGCCCCGGAGGAGGCGGAGCGGGTCTCAGTCGTCTACCAGGCTCGCGGGATCACCCTGACCCCATGCTCCCGGGCCGAGGTCGAGGGCTTCCTCATTGGCCTCGACCTCGGCGACCGGGTGTCGTGCCGGTCCACCGCTGGCATGCCGAGAAGGGCGCCGGTGAAAACCCCGACAGGGGAAGATCCCCACGCGTGCGGGGACGACATGGAGTCGTAGAACGTCCGGGTGGAGGTGCCGGGAAGATCCCCGCGCGTGCGGGGACGACGGCCGGTGGTGCTTGATCACGTAGTTCGCTTGCGGAAGATCCCCGCGCGTGCGGGGACGACGACGAGATCCGCGAGGAGATCAGGGCACAGCGCGGAAGATCCCCGCGCGTGCGGGGACGACGTCGCGGCGAGAACCGCACCCGTCCACCTCGTGGGAAGATCCCCGCGCGTGCGGGGACGACGCTGCCCGGCCGTTGCGTGACAGCCTCCCGTCCGGAAGATCCCCGCGCGTGCGGGGACGACAGCAGTTCCGCGTCGGTCGGCTCGGTGGTCTGCGGAAGATCCCCGCGCGTGCGGGGACGACACGATGCCGTGCTCGGACATGCCGCCCGGGAGCGGAAGATCCCCGCGCGTGCGGGGACAACGGTGGCGTCATCCGGTACGTCGGCGTGGCCCAGGGAAGATCCCCGCGCGTGCGGGGACAACTGGGAGGAGATCGCCGAGGCACTCGGGAGCGGGGGAAGATCCCCGCGCGTGCGGGGACGACCCCGCCCTCGCCCTGCCTGGTCAGCGCGAGAAGGGAAGATCCCCGCGCGTGCGGGGACGACCCGTTCGGCTTGGACATAGGCGTCCGCGGCCCGGGAAGATCCCCGCGCGTGCGGGGACGACGCGATGTCCGCGATCACGCTGTCGGGCGGCAGGGGAAGATCCCCGCGCGTGCGGGGAGGACACGTCAGATGACGGTAGTCAAGGTGTTGTGAGGGGAAGATCCCCGCGCGTGCGGGGACGACACGTCAGATGACGGTAGTCAAGGTGTTGTGAGGGGAAGATCCCCGCGCGTGCGGGGACGACCGCCGTTTACCACGGTGACCCTGTCCCCGCCGGGGAAGATCCCCGCGCGTGCGGGGACGACAAGGTGCTCGGCGCCGACCTGGCGGCGGCGCAGGGAAGATCCCCGCGCGTGCGGGGACGACGCGGGGGACAGCGACGCGGACCGGGAGGAGATGGGAAGATCCCCGCGCGTGCGGGGACGACTACCCGCTCCTGCACGACGGCGCCGCGGACGTAGGAAGATCCCCGCGCGTGCGGGGACGACGTCAACAGTGCCGGCGATCTGCAGCTGTACGCGGGAAGATCCCCGCGCGTGCGGGGACGACAAGACCCATCGGGCCGGCGCCCAGCTCGGCCTGGGAAGATCCCCGCGCGTGCGGGGACGACGAGATCCATCGGCTGCTGCGAGACGATCCGAAAGGAAGATCCCCGCGCGTGCGGGGACGACATTCCGACCGTCCCGGACCTGGGGCCGGGGCTGGGAAGATCCCCGCGCGTGCGGGGACGACCCTCCGTGCCGAAGAGCTCGGCGAAGAGCGAGGGGAAGATCCCCGCGCGTGCGGGGACGACGCCGGTCAACAATATTTCGCTGTCGGAAGACTGGGAAGATCCCCGCGCGTGCGGGGACGACCTGCCGGCCGGGGCCCGGATCACGAGCGTGGTGGGAAGATCCCCGCGCGTGCGGGGACGACCCGCGTCGGCCACCGCTCACGGCCAAGCTGGCAGGAAGATCCCCGCGCGTGCGGGGACGACAGAGCCGAAGACGGCATCCGCGCGGACGAGACGGGAAGATCCCCGCGCGTGCGGGGACGACCCAAGCAGCGCCCATGACGCAGTCGATCGGGCGGGAAGATCCCCGCGCGTGCGGGGACGACCACCTGACCGGGCAGCCCGGACTGGGGCGGATAGGAAGATCCCCGCGCGTGCGGGGACGACCTCACAGGGACTCTGGGGGATGGGGAGACTCTGGGAAGATCCCCGCGCGTGCGGGGACGACAGGCTCAGGCCGTGACTGACACGGTGGCGGAAAGGAAGATCCCCGCGCGTGCGGGGACGACTTGAAGGGCATCGCCCACCGGCTTCGCGAGGCGGGAAGATCCCCGCGCGTGCGGGGACGACGGGTGGCGGGGCCTCTGCGGTAGGGACTGCCGGGGAAGATCCCCGCGCGTGCGGGGACGACTCACACCAGTCACACGACGGGATCTTCGGGGCGGGAAGATCCCCGCGCGTGCGGGGACGACCGGGCCCGTCCGGGGCCGGCGGAATACCTGCGGGGAAGATCCCCGCGCGTGCGGGGACGACGTCCTGGCAGCCGGGGCACCGCGGCTCGCCGTGGGAAGATCCCCGCGGGTGCGGGGACGACGATCTCCTCTCTGTGGTGACTGTGGGTGAGGTGGGAAGATCCCCGCGCGTGCGGGGACGACCCGCGTGGCCCCAGACATGCAGGGGGGCCGACGGGAAGATCCCCGCGCGTGCGGGGACGACCGGCACGCCTCGTCCCGAGCGGGACGACTGAGGGGAAGATCCCCGCGCGTGCGGGGACGACAACACCGGGCTCGCCGACAGCGCCGAGCAGGCAGGAAGATCCCCGCGCGTGCGGGGACGACACCCCGCCGCCGGCCGCGGTCGCCCAGCCTGCGGGAAGATCCCCGCGCGTGCGGGGACGACGGCCGGTGGCACCCCCGAGAGCAGTGGCCGGGGGGAAGATCCCCGCGCGTGCGGGGACGACACCGCAGGTAGGCATCCGGTGCGTCCAGCATGAGGAAGATCCCCGCGCGTGCGGGGACGACCAGGGTCAGGATGGGCACGGTCCAGCTCCCGAGGGAAGATCCCCGCGCGTGCGGGGACGACCCACTGTCCCGCGCGCCATCGGCGCTCCTGCCGGGAAGATCCCCGCGCGTGCGGGGACGACCCAGTCGCTGACCTGGGATGACTGCGGGATCTGGGAAGATCCCCGCGCGTGCGGGGACGACGAGCCGGTCGCCTCGCTGTTCAAGGAGAACGAGGGAAGATCCCCGCGCGTGCGGGGACGACCCCGTAGATATCGGCGTGCGGAGGCCGCGATGGGGAAGATCCCCGCGCGTGCGGGGACGACTCGGGGTGGGTGGTTGCCGCCGGCTGATGTCGGGGAAGATCCCCGCGCGTGCGGGGACGACAGATGATCGAAATATGCCCCGACCTGCGGAGAGGGAAGATCCCCGCGCGTGCGGGGACGACACCGTCGATGTGAGCCAGTCCCACGCGGATGATCGGGAAGATCCCCGCGCGTGCGGGGACGACGACGCCGGCGGAGTCGAGGGCGCGCTGCCTCGCGGAAGATCCCCGCGCGTGCGGGGACGACACGGATGGGCGCCACGCGGCAGCACGGTCACCGGGAAGATCCCCGCGCGTGCGGGGACGACGGTTCGCTGCACCCGTGGTGTCGGGGGTGACGGGGAAGATCCCCGCGCGTGCGGGGACGACCGACTTCCATCACTGGAGTCCCGACACGTGGCGGGAAGATCCCCGCGCGTGCGGGGACGACCGTCCGTCATGCCGCGCATCGTAGGCGCACGACGGAAGATCCCCGCGCGTGCGGGGACGACTTGCGCGTCACCGGTCATATGCACAACGAACGAGGAAGATCCCCGCGCGTGCGGGGACGACCCGCACGGGCGCGAAGGATGGGCGCCCGTGGACGGAAGATCCCCGCGCGTGCGGGGACGACCGACATCGAGGTCCGACCGCCCCGGGACGAGGAGGAAGATCCCCGCGCGTGCGGGGACGACCGCTCCGGGTAGGCCCTGGAACCAGCCGAGGAGGGAAGATCCCCGCGCGTGCGGGGACGACCGGACACCGACGGCGCGGATGGCGACCAGGACGGGAAGATCCCCGCGCGTGCGGGGACGACGGGTCGATCCGCGTGCCCGTGAAGATGAGGTGGGAAGATCCCCGCGCGTGCGGGGACGACGACGACGTAGCGATCACGGAGGGCAACGATGAGGGAAGATCCCCGCGCGTGCGGGGACGACGGCGAGCTGCTGCGGGGTCGCATGGGACGGCGGGGAAGATCCCCGCGCGTGCGGGGACGACGGAAGCCGCTGACCTACCAGCAGCTCATGACCGGGAAGATCCCCGCGCGTGCGGGGACGACGGCACCCCCCGCTCCAGAAGCACGCCGGCGCCGGGAAGATCCCCGCGCGTGCGGGGACGACTGAAACGCAGCGGCGATCGGGCGAACACCCCGGGGAAGATCCCCGCGCGTGCGGGGACGACTGGCCGGACCGGCAGTCCCCGACGTCGTGGCGGGGAAGATCCCCGCGCGTGCGGGGACGACGTGGCGCAGCAGCACGCGGGCGAGTACCTGCGGGGAAGATCCCCGCGCGTGCGGGGACGACCGTTGCGGCCTTCTTCCTGCAGGTCGAGGAGGGGGAAGATCCCCGCGCGTGCGGGGACGACGACATGGTCAGCGCGTACGGCAGCGCATGGGAGGGAAGATCCCCGCGCGTGCGGGGACGACCCTCGGGAGCCTGCCTGCGCGCGGCCTGGCCCAGGAAGATCCCCGCGCGTGCGGGGACGACCCGCGGGCGTGCAGGACCGCGTCGCGGGCTACCGGAAGATCCCCGCGCGTGCGGGGACGACACGGCGTACTGCTCCATCGCGCACCAGTCCCAGGGAAGATCCCCGCGCGTGCGGGGACGACGCTCGCCGTCGGCTGCGGCGTCGCCCTCGAGGGGGAAGATCCCCGCGCGTGCGGGGACGACTCGGCGGGCCCATCGGACTGCTTGTCGTCACCAGGAAGATCCCCGCGCGTGCGGGGACGACACTTGCTGACCTGCGGCTTTGCCGCTTGGTGGGGCTCGAATTTATCAGTCGGGTCGTGTCGGGTGGGTGGTGTCCGGTCGTGCCGGTGCGGTGGTTGAAGGTGTCGGGAGGGGCCTGCCGGTCCGGGCTCGGGCTGGTGGTGGTTTGATGGCGTGCTCGTGTGCCGGCCTCGGGGGGTCTTATGTGCGATGTGGCGCTGGGTGTGGTGTGGGGGAAGTCGAAACCGAAGTCGGATCCGCGGGGTTCGATGCATCTGCTGCTGGGGCACTTGTTGGATACGGCGGCGGTGGGTGAGCTGATTTGGGAAAGGTACCTGTCGGCGTCGTCGCGGCGGATCCTGGACGGGTGCAGCGACGGTCGTGGCCGTTCCTTGTTCGTCTCGCTGTGCGGTCTACATGATGTCGGTAAGGTAACTCCGGCTTTTCAGATGAAGGATGACGGGCTGGCTGCCCGGGTGCGTGCGACAGGTTTGGACTGGCGGAATCTGTCTCCTCGGCAGGGTCGCGCGTGGCATCATTCCGCGGCCGGTGCGTTCATTGTCCGCCGGTGTTTACAGGGTTCCGGGTGGAACGCGGACGGGTGCGGATGGGTGTGGCCGCTGATCGCCGGCCATCACGGGGTGATCCCTCCGATCGGCCGGACCGTGCCGAAGAAGAACGGCGAGGCGCAGGGCCGAAGCCAGGCGTGGGTCGACGCGCAGGACGCGTTCGTCTCCCAGATCGCCACCGACCTTGGTGTGGATCTCGCGTCGTTGGCGGATGTGCGGGTCCCGTCTCGGGCCGGACAGCTCGCGATCTCGGGGTTGATCATCATGGCGGACTGGGTCGCGAGTGATCAGACGCGGTTCGGTGGTCAGGCTGATCTGGCTGATATCTCGCTGGCCCAGTCGCGGGAGCGGGCGTTGAAGGCGTGGGAGGACCTCGGGCTGCGGGGCGGGTGGCGTGCCGGTCGGGCGGCCCCGGTGGGGGTGGGTGATCTGGTCCGGCATCGGTTCGACAAGCCGGCCCGGGACGCGCAGGTGGGAGTGGTGCGGGCGGCGGAGGAGATAGCGGGGCCGGGTCTGCTGATCGTGGAGGCGCCGATGGGGGAGGGGAAGACGGAGGCGGCGCTGGTGGCGGCGGAGGTGTTGGCACGCAGGTTCGGTGCGGACGGGGTGTTTGTGGGGATGCCGACGCAGGCGACCGCGGATCCGATGTTCACCCGGGTCCGGGACTGGTCGGTGCAGGTTGATCCGGAGGCGCCGCTGGGGTTGCTGCATGGGCGGGCACGGTTCAACAAGGAGTGGATGACGCTACGGCAGCAGACGGTCTTCGGGGGGATCGACGACGCTGACGAGTACGGCATGGATGACGTGTACGGCGCTGTCGGGGATGCGGGGGCTGCGGATCGGCCGGCGGCGGGTGGGGTGGCGGCCGCGGAGTGGTTCTTCGGTCGGAAGCGGGGTCTGTTGGCGCCGGTCGCGGTCGGCACGATCGACCATGTGCTGCACGCGGCGACGCGGACGAAGCACGTGATGCTGCGGCAGGCGGGCCTGGCGGGCCGGGTCGTGGTGTTGGACGAGGTCCACGCCTACGACGTGTACATGGCGCAGTTCCTGTTCGAGGCGTTGCGCTGGTTGGCAGACGCGGGTGTTGCGGTGATCGTGCTGTCGGCGACGTTGCCGCCGCAGCTGCGCCAGAATCTGATCCGCGCCTACACGCAAGGAGCGTTGCAACGCCGGGACGTCGCCCCACCACTCGAAGCAAGGGAAGGAGCAGCGGGCTATCCCAGCGTGACGTCGACCTGCGTCGTCGACGAACTCCCGGTCACCCGCGTGCGGTCCTATCCGTCATGGCGGAAGCCGCTGCCGGTCGGGGTGGAGATCCTCGACGAGGACGAAGCCTTCACCCCCACGGTGGTCGCGGCCACGGTCACAGCGGAGATGATCGACGGTGGATGTGCGCTGGTGGTGTGCAACACCGTTGCTCGCGCTCAGGCCGTGTACGAGGCGCTGCGACCGGCGTTCACCGACGATGTCGTTCTCCTGCACGCCCGGTTCACCGCGGCGACGCGCGCTGCCTGGACGGAGCGGGTGGTCGATCCCCTCGGCCCACCTGGTCGTCCCGCAGCGGCACGGAGGCCGAAGCGTCTGGTGGTGGTGGCCACCCAGGTCGCCGAGCAGTCGTTCGACGTCGACGTTGACCTCCTCGTCACCGATCTCGCGCCGATCGACCTTCTCCTGCAGCGCATCGGCCGGCTCCACCGCCACGACCGACCTGCCCAGGATCGCCTGCCCCGGTTCCGGCAGCCTCGGGTGATCGTCGCCGGGGTGCGGTTCGATCCTGACCGGCCACCGACCTGGCCGTCGGGAAGCCGCGCCGTCTACGGGGACCATTTGCTGCTGCGGTCAGCTGCGCTGGTGGGCGACGCGGCTGCGGGGGCGGGTTGGTCGGTGCCCGAGCAGGTTCCGGCCCTGGTCGCGGCGGGCTACGGTGACGAACCCCTTGGCCCGGACCCGTGGGCGCAGACCGCGGACCGTTACAGACAGGAGGCCGCCGAGGCCGAGCGGCGCCGGGAGACGAACGCGAGTGCGTTCCTGCTGTCCGGTGAGGACGAGCTGGGGAAGCTCACCTTGGACGGGCTGCATGACCGGTCAACAGCCGCGCTGGAATCGGAAGAGCGGGTCGCAGCGGTCGTCCGCGATGGCGAGGAGTCGGTGGAGGTGATCCTCGTCCGACGCGGCCCCTCTGGTGGCTACCTGACGCTGACCGGCCGACGACTGGGGGAGACGGGCGAGGCCGCGGTCGGCGACGAGTACCTCCTCGAGGACGTCGTCGGCGCGACCATTCGCCTCCCGGCGAACAAGGACATCACCATCGCCGCCCGCAGGGACCTCACGCCGCTTCCTGGCTGGGACGGTGACCCCTGGCTGAAGCGCACCCGTGCACTCGTCCTCGACGTCGCCCTGTCCGCCCAGCTCGGCGGGTACCAGCTGGTCTATGACCACCAGGTCGGCCTGAAACACGAACGCACCGCGGCACGGTGATGCCCACCGGGCTCCGCGGATACGCCCTCTTGGGACTGTCGGCACCCCAGAGCTTCTGGTGGACTCCCCGCGTGGGCGGGGACGACGATCAATCGGCTACCTGCATGGCCGGTACCCAGGGAATACCCCAGCGTGGCTGGGCTGCGACACCGTATCAACCAGCGCCGAGACCTCGGCGTAGATCGATCGGTACGGGCGCTCGCGCTGTCGCGAGGTCAGGTCGTCGGAGCTGTGACGCCCCGCGACCAGAGAGTGTGAGGCTCACGATGCGAGCAACTTACCAAGCATTGCCGGTACCCAGTTCGTGAGTGAGGTTGGAGGTGCTATAACCTCCCGGTGTGCCGATCAGTTGCTGTCCGCAGTACCCGGGTCGCTGGCGAGCCGTTGCCTGCTCGGAATGGCGCCGTCCTGATGAATGCGCAGACAGGCGTGCGTCGACTGCCCCCTTGCCCTCGCCGCACCCTGTAGCGCAGGCAACGTACGCGACCCACGCACGCCAGGGGCCAGCGCCGACGTTGGTAGGAGTCCGGTGAGAGGTAGCGGACAGACGATTGTCCCGATCATGGCAGTTACGTCTGCTGTGAGCTCGGCGCTGGAAGCGCCGTGGTGGGCCGTCGCTGTAAGCCTGGGTATCGCGGCGACACTGGCCCTCGCGTGCCTCCTGCATGCTGCGTTGCCCAGCGACTCGAAAGATCGCCTGGCCTGGTGGCAAGACCGCCGCCGATACCGCGAGCGACAGATGCGCTGGCGGCATCGGAGATAGGCGCAGGGGACTGGCGCAAGCTAAAGACTCGGTTAGGGCTCCGCGTCAGGTCGGGTGCGGCTGGTCTCAGGGTGAGAACTGTCGGAGGGGTCTGGTAGACCTCGAAGGCCCTCCTAGGGCAAAGACACACGCGTGTCGGTAGGTGATATGGGGGAGATTGGTGAGCGGATTCGACCTGAGGTCTGACCCGTGGATCGAGGTGGCCGAGAAAGGCCACCCGCGTGAGGTGGGCGTGCGTGACGCACTGGTGCATGCCGACCTGTTCGAGGGCTTGACGGTCACCGACCCACTCGAAGGCGTCGCGGTACTGCGCCAGGTACTCCTGCCTGTGGTGATAGACGCCGTGGGTGCCCCGCGGGATCGCGCTGAGTGGGCGCGAAGGTTCGAGCAGGGCAGGTTCGACGGCGAGGACGTCCAGCGGATCGTCGACTATCTGGACGAGCAGGCCGCAGCGTTCGATCTGTTCGATCCGGTGCGGCCGTTTGCGCAGGTGGCAGGCTTGCGAACGGCGAAAGGGGAGACGAAGCCGGTCTCGTTGCTGATTCCTCGGCTGGCGTCCGGGAACAATGTGCCGCTGTTCAGCGCCCGGACGGAGAGCGACCCGCCGGCCTTGACGCCCGGGGCGGCGGCGCGGGCGTTGCTGGCCGCGCACTGCTGGGACACAGCGGCGATCAAGTCGGGTGCGGTGGACGATCCGTTGGTCAAGGCGGGAAAGACGACCGGGAATCCGACCGGCCCGCTCGGGCAGCTCGGCGTCGTGCTGCCGATGGGCGCAACGCTGTTCCAGACCCTGATGCTGAACATGATGATCATGCCGCAGGGTGTTCATCCGGACGACCGTCCCCAGTGGCGGACGGGAAAGGTAGCGGATCAGAAATGGGAGGAACGCGGCCCGTTGGGCCGTCTTGATCTGTTGACCTGGCAGTCCCGCCGGCTCCGCCTGATCCCGGAGACCGATGCCAGCGCGCCGGGCGGTGTGGTGGTGCGGCGGGTGGTGCTCTGCGCGGGGGATCGGCTGCGTGGGTCGGTGCAGGATGTGGAGCCGCATACGGCGTGGCGGCAGGTCGAACGCCCCAAGGCTGATGATCCGCCGGCGCGCCCGGTGCGGCATCAACCAGGTCGTGCAGCATGGCGCGGCCTGGCCGGCCTGCTCGCCACCGCCGGGCCGACCAGCGATCGGGTGTCAGCACCCGCGGTGATGGAGCAGCTCGCCGGGCTGCAGGCCGAGGGCCGGGTCCCGGAGGATCTTCCGTTGCGGGTGCTGACGGTCGGGGTCCGTTACGGCACCCAGTCCGCGGTCGTCGAGGACGTGATCGTCGATGAGATTCCGTTGCCGGTGGTCGCGCTCGTAGCGGATTCGCGGGTGCGGGAGGTGGTGCTGGCGGTGGCCGATGGTGCGGAGGCGCTGCGGATCGCCGCGAACCGCCTCGGTGACGATCTTCGTGTGGCGTGTGGTGCGGAGAAGGTGCCCTGGGATCGAGGGCAGCGGCTCGGCGATCTCCTGATCCACCGGTTCACCCCGGTGGTGCGCCGGCTGCTGGCCGGCCTGCAACGCCAGCCAGAAGCGGTGGAGGAGGCGGAGGATGCCTGGCTGCTTGTCGCTCGTCGCCTGGCGTGGGAGGTGGCGGATCCGGTGCTGTCCGCGGCGGGTCCCGGCACGTTCCTGGGCCGGGCGCCGGATCAGCGGTTCGGCCCGCGGCTCTCGGTCGCGGAGGCGTCGTTCCGCCGTGCCCTCAACGACATCCTCGGCCCCGCCAGCACGGGCACCGCGCCGGCGACCGGGTCGACCGCAGCGTGACCGCCACCGAGTCGAGGGAGGCCCCATGACCACCGAAGCCTCAACACCAGCCCCTAATTCCGGAGGCATGCCGCCGCGGTTCTTCTGGGAGAGGCCGCATGCCGGTGGTCGTCCGGACGGTGCCGATCTGGCCGCGTTGCGGCGCGGTGCCGGCCGTGACCCGGGCACGGTCCCGCAGATGTGGCGGTATTACACGACCCTGAACAAGGAAGGGCAAGAGACCCCCGGATTGCGGGCGGAGCACGCTGCTCTGGTTTTGTTCGCGATGCATCAGCAGTCCCAGACCCGTCTGATGCACGCGGTCGGGGTCGGTCTCGGTGCGGCGGTCCGTTGCCTGCGGGAGAGCGAGAAGTTCAGCGCGGACGCGGTGGATCGCCGGTTCGAGGCGGCTGCGACAGCGACGTCGCTGAGCGAGGCTTCCTACCATCTGCGGGGTCTGGTGCGTCAACTTCGTGGTGTTCCGCAGACGCTGGACTACACCCGGCTGTACTGGGATCTCCTGTCCTGGCAAGATCCGGACCGGATCGGGCAGGTGCGACGCCGGTGGGGATCCCAGTACTTCCTCGGCCGGGACCAGAAGACCGATACTGCAGTGTCGACCACCAGCTGATTCGCCCCGTCGTTTGGGATTTCGTTCCCATTCTGTTTTTCTCTCGTGAACAGGCCCGGCGGTCGAGATTCCTGACCCGATGACATGAAAGAGCATGCCGATGCGCACCTATGTTGATGTTCATATTCTGCAGACGGTTCCGCCGTCGAACCTGAACCGCGACGACGCCGGGACACCGAAGCAGGCCACGTACGGTGGGGTGAAGCGGGCCCGGGTGTCGTCGCAGGCGTGGAAACGTGCCACGCGGACCGCGTTCGCCGGCCTCGTCGACCCGGCGACGCTCGGTACCCGCACCAAGAAGATCTCCGCGTTGCTCGCCGAGCGGATCGCGGCCCGCGGCGGACTCGCCCCTGACATCGCCGTCCGGATCGCGACGAGCGTGCTGGCCGAGCTGGGGATCAAGCCGGGGAAGAAGGCGGCGGAGACGGCCTACCTGCTGTTCTTCGGCCGGCCGCAGCTGGAGCGACTCATCGACCGGATCGAGTCCGACCTGCCCCGGCTCGCGGGTCTCGATGACGCCGCGCTGAAAGAGGCAGTGCAGAGTGTTCCGGTAAGTGACGTCCTCGGTGCGGGGCATCCGATCGACGTCGCGTTGTTCGGCCGGATGGTCGCCGACCTACCCGGCTTGAACGTGGACGCGGCGACGCAGGTCGCGCATGCCTTGTCGACGCATGCCGTCGAGGTGGAGTTCGACTATTACACCGCCGTCGACGACGAGAACCCGAAGGAGGACACCGGCGCCGGGATGATCGGCACGGTCGAGTTCCAGTCCGCGACCCTGTATCGATTCGCCACCGTCGGCCTGCACCAGCTCGTGGACAACCTCGGCGGGGATGTCGAGGCGGCGGTGGATGCGCTGCGGGTGTTCCTGACCGCGTTCGCCACCTCGATGCCAACCGGGCACGAGAACTCGTTCGCGCATCGCACCACCCCGAGCCTGCTCACCGTGACGCTGCGCGCCGATCAGCCGGTCAACCTCGTCTCCGCCTTCGAACAGCCCATCAGGGCAAACGGCCACGGTGTCCTCGCCGGGTCCATCGACCAGCTCGCCACGGAACTGGCCTCCACCACCGACCTGTGGGGCCTGCGCCCTGAACTGGTCGTCTCCACCTACCGCACCCCCGACACCGCCGACCGCGCGACAACCCTGGCCACCGCTCTCGGCGCACCGGTTCCCTTCGGGCAGGTCGTCGACACGGTCACAGCCGCGGCCCGGGACCGGCTGACCACCACCGCCCGATGACCACCACCGGATCCCCGGCGGGGCGTTGTCTGGTGCTGCGGTTGGCGGGGCCGTTGCAGTCGTGGGGCGGGGCGAGCATGTTCAACCGCCGCGACACCCAGCCCGAACCGACGAAAAGCGGCCTGATCGGCCTACTCGCCGCCGCGCAGGGGCGCCGGCGCACCGACCCGATCGAGGACCTCCTCGAACTGGCGTTCGGCGTGCGCACCGACCAGCCCGGCACCCTGCTCCGCGACTATCACACCGTCAGCGACTACCGCGGCCGTCCGCTGCCCTCAGCGGCGGTCTCCGCGAAAGGCCTGCAGAAGCCGACCTCGCCGGCGAAACACACCCACATCACCGAGCGGTACTACCTGCAGGACGCCGTCTTCGTCGTCGCAGTCCGCGCCCCCGACCCGCTCCTGGCCGCACTCACCGACGCGGTGGGTGCCCCCGCGTTCCCGCTCGCGCTCGGCCGCCGGTCCTGCCCACCGACCCACCCTCTTCTCCTGCGCCCGCCGGGTGGGGGGAGCGGCCCTGGGTGGGTGGGGTCGCCGCTGGAGGTCCTGGCCGAGGTGCCGTGGCAGGCCAGCCGGGCACACCGTGGCCGCCTGGCGAACCTGAAGCCCCAACCACGCGCCATCGATCTCCCGGTCAGCGTCGACGACCCGGAGGGTGAGGACGTCCGCCGTGACCTGCCGGCCAGCTCCCTGCCCGGTGCTCCGGCCAGTTTCGACCCGCGGCACCGGGCGTTCACCAGCCGCCGGGTCCACCAGGACTGGGTACAGCTACCGCCCCCCTGGCCCGTCGACCCCGCCACGGCCGATTCGACGGCCGCTCATGACCCGTTCGCGCTGCTGGGATGGTGACCAGCCCATGACCTACCTGTCCCGGATCTGGCTCAACCCCCTGCGCACCGGCGCCCAGGGGCTGATCCGCAGCCCGCAGAAAACCCATGCCGCGGTCCTCGGCGGGCTCGCCGCCCAGCCGGTCACCGAACGGGTCCTGTGGCGGCTGGAAACCAGCCAACCCCACCGGGCCGAACTCCTTGTCCTCACCGAAACCCGGCCCTCCTGGGAGCATCTTGTCGAACAGGCCGGCTGGCCTGGCTCCGACCAGCCCCAGGCCATGGTCCGCGACTACCAGCCGCTCCTCGACCGCCTCCAGCACGGCCGCGAGTTCGCGTTCCGGCTGCGCGCCAACCCCGTCACCGCCACCCGCACCCCCACCAAACCCTCCGCCCGGCAGAAAGAACACCTCGCCCAGGAACGGCCCCGCGGAGTCCGAGTCCCCCACCGCACCGCCGCCCACCAGCTGACCTGGCTCCTCGACCGGGTCGAACGATGGGGATTCACCCTTCCGACCAGCGAGGACACCGGCCCCGCGGCACGGCTGACCGCCCGCGAACGTCTCACCTTCACCAAGAGCACCGCCGGTGCCACCGGCGCCGACACCAGCGGCCGGCGGGTCACCTTGTCCACCGCCACGTTCGACGGAGCGCTGCGCGTCACCGACCCCGACCAGGCCCGCCACACCCTCCTGCACGGCGTCGGACCCGCCAAGGCCTACGGCTGCGGCCTGATCACCCTCGCCCCCCTCACCCCGGCGGGAGGCTGACCGGTGTGGTGGCTGTCCGACCCCCTCGACCTGCACCGCATCGAGGACCGGGTCTCCTCCCTCTACGTCGAGAAAAGCCATGTCGACCGGGCCGACAACGCCATCGTCCTGGTCAACAAACAACGCACCGTCCGCGTCCCCGCCGCGTTCATCGCCACCCTGCTCCTCGGCCCCGGCACCCGCATCACCAGCGGCGCCGTCCGCCTGCTGGCGGATTCGGGCACCGCGGTGTGCTGGGTCGGGGACCGCGGCGTACGCATGTACGCCGCCGGACTCGGCCCCAGCCGCGGCTCCGGCCTCCTACTCCGCCAGGCCTACCTCGTCACCCGCACCAAGGAACGCCTCGACGTCGCCCGGCGCATGTACGCCAAACGCTTCCCCGACGACGATGTCACCACCGCCACCATGCAGCAGCTCCGCGGCCGGGAAGGCGCCCGCGTCAAAAAGATCTACCGGACGCACTCCGAACGCACCGGCGTCGCCTGGACCCGCCGCGTCTACACCCCCGGCGACCCGTTCGCCGCCGGAGACGACATCAACCGGCTCCTGTCCGCCGGCCACAGCTGCCTCTACGGCATCTGCCACGCCGCCATCGTCGGTATCGGTGCCAGCCCCGCCCTCGGCTTCGTCCACACCGGCACCGCCACCTCCTTCGTCCTCGACATCGCCGACCTCTACAAAGCCGACTACACCATCCCGCTCGCCTTCGACCTCGCCGCCGCGGGACACGTCGAGGAACGCGACATCCGCACCGCCTTCCGCGACAAGGTCGCCGACGGCCACCTCATGGCCCGCATCGTCCACGACATCAAAGACCTCCTCCTCGACAAAGACGCCCCCGACCCTGACGAGGACGCCCTCCACCTCTGGGACGAGATCGACGGTCACGTACCCGGCGGCGTCAACTGGGCCGCCGACGTCGCAGACCAGTGGGACGACACCACCATCGTCGGCATCACCGGGCCTGACACCGACACCGAAGCGCCGCCCTGGTGACCGTCATCGTCCTCATCGCCGTCGCCGAGGGCCTACGTGGCCACCTCACCCGGTGGATGATCGAGATCGCCGCCGGGGTCTTCGTCGGCAACCCCAGCGCCCGGGTCCGTGACCGCGTCTGGACCGTGCTCGCCCAGCGCGTCGGAGACGGCCAAGCCGTCATGATCGAACCCGCGGACAACGAGCAAGGCTGGGCCGTACGCACCGCCGGCCGTGACCGCGGCTACCCGATCGACTACGACGGACTGATACTGTTCGCCCGCCCCCGCCGGTAAAACCCCAGCTCAGCAAGTGTCGTCCCCGCACGCGCGGGGATCTTCCCTCGCAGACGAGCGGCTTCGGCGCGGCGGCATTGTCGTCCCCGCACGCGCGGGGATCTTCCCTGGCAGCTGGTGCTGAGTATCCTGACCGGGCCGTCGTCCCCGCACGCGCGGGGATCTTCCCTCCGGCCTGCGATGCCCACCCGGCTCCACCGGGTCGTCCCCGCACGCGCGGGGATCTTCCCCTCGACGTCGTCGTCGGTGATGACGAGCCGGGGTCGTCCCCGCACGCGCGGGGATCTTCCCGCCTTCTGGCCCGGGTTGAGGTGCCGGCGGTCGTCGTCCCCGCACGCGCGGGGATCTTCCCTGATCATCTCGACCCAGTTCGGCTCACGGGCCGTCGTCCCCGCACGCGCGGGGATCTTCCGGGAGCGACGCGCCGTCCGGGCGCGAGGCCCGCGTCGTCCCCGCACGCGCGGGGATCTTCCCGCATGACCGGCCCGAGCACCCCGGACCCCCATGTCGTCCCCGCACGCGCGGGGATCTTCCTCCGAGGACAGGCGGCGCCACTCTCGGTGCAGGGTCGTCCCCGCACGCGCGGGGATCTTCCTCCGTTTCCCTCACGCCGCTGGCGTGCTTTCCTGTCGTCCCCGCACGCGCGGGGATCTTCCTTCGTGGCGCGCTCACTGTGGCTCCACCTGCGGGTCGTCCCCGCACGCGCGGGGATCTTCCCCCGTAGAGAGGAGAGGCCGGTGCAGCAGCTCGGTCGTCCCCGCACGCGCGGGGATCTTCCCGGTGGCCGGAGAACGGTCGGGAAACGGGCGGGGTCGTCCCCGCACGCGCGGGGATCTTCCCAGGATTCCCCGCATCTCGCGATCGTGGCCGGCGTCGTCCCCGCACGCGCGG
>NZ_SJXI01000097.1:0-10396 GCF_004337455.1 Parafrankia sp. BMG5.11
ACGATCCTGAGCGGCAGGAAGACCCCGCTCCAGAAGAGGTGTCAGCCATACCGAAGTCGCCGCTCATAGAGGTCGCGGTAGTGTTGAGTTCGGGTGACCCGGAGCCCTTGCATGCCCGAGCGGTCAACAGCGCGCTGCCATGAGTTGAACTCTTCAAGGCTGAGGTGGTAGCGTTCAATCACGTCATCGATCGTCAGCAGACCGCCGTTCACCGCCGCCACGACCTCGGCCTTGCGTCGTATGACCCATCGCTTGGTGTCGCGGGGAGGCAGATCATCCATGCCCAAAGGCTCGCCCAGCGGGCCAATCACCTGAGCTGCACGAATTTTCTGATTCTCGATCATGGGTCCTCGCTGCCTACTGGCGCCAAGTTCGTCCCTTAGAAGCCTCTACTTTGCTCATGCTGAAGCACTGAGGTTAATCCTGAGTGTTCAGGCGCATAGATAGGCTGGTCGTCAGGCTATCGAGCGGGACCACGGTAACAACGCAGCTGACTGTTAAAGCGATCGCTCCAGCAGAATGCAGACGCGCTCCACAGAGCGGCTACTGCGGGCTCGTTCGCAGACCGTCCGCTGACTACGGCGCACGCACAAGCCATCAGCAACCATTCGGTTCGGTCTTGGCTCGTTGATTTGCAGCGGTTCTACCCGACCCGGTTGAGGTGCGCGCGGCTGTCGTGTTGATGCAGTTGACCCGCTTGGCGAGTAAGACACCAATCCGTGGCTCTTTCTGCCGATACGGACTCAGTTAGTTCTGTTAGTCATTATAGGCTAACCCGTTACTGGAACAATGCTTGTACTTTTGCAGTTTATGTACAATCATCCGCAACAAGAGCAGGAGAAAACTATGAGCATTCGCAAAATGGCTTTGCTTGGAGCCGCAGCATCCCTGGCAGCTACTCCGGTCGTCGCTCAGGCAGTCAATACGCCCGTCGAGCGTGCAAGCGCCCAGGCGAGCGACGAGAGCGAGCTTGCAGGCCGCATTGGCCCCGCCCTGATTATCGTCGCTCTCGCGGCTGCTGGCATGCTCTTTCTGCTCCTGACCGATGATGACGACGATGCAGTCAGCGCCTGAGGTTAATTAGGTTTCGTCGGGGGAGGAGGGCCTCGCTTCGGCGAGGCCCTTTTCGTTTTGATCTAATGGCTCTCAGCGAACGCCGCAAATATCTTCGGTCGCCCGCGGTTAGATCACTGGTGCCTCACTCGTCGATGTAAATGCGACCAAAGAAAGCCCCCGCCGCAGCGGGGGCTAGTTGATCGGGTATTGGCGCACCGGACGGGAGGGGGGCTAAGGTGCGCCCTTGTACGACCTTAATGCTCAAGGCGCTCCAACAGTTCCTGACTTTCACAAGGCGATTGATCGGGATCCGGCGAGGTATCTGAAGCTCGCCGCAGCATGGGTCCACAGCCCCTACAACTGGTGAAGAGGCGGTTCGCCGTTCGAACGTCTGCGATGGGGTCTCTTGCTCCTGGTCGTTCAATGACTGGCGATGGGTGGAAAGCGGTCATTGGGCCGCTGCACGCACATCCAACACGGCGCAACTTAGGGGCGCGTAAGGTGCCTACGGTGTTGCACCAAGCTAGGAACATGCTCGCCAAGAGCCCCTCCATCGGCGTCGCTGCGCACGAAGGCGGCATCGAAAAACTCGTAGAATGAACGCTTCCACGCGTAGTCCTCGAACTGCGTGGCGTTGTGCTCGAGCACGAAAGGGTTTGGCGTTGCCCAAACCAGTGCCCCGCCGTTGGTTGTGCGCTCGCAGCGGAAGCCCACATCGTTCAGCCCATCTCCGGCCCCTTCGATGAAAGCAGGGCCAAAGTAGTTGAGCCATCTCACGTCCGGCAGCACGTATTCCAACTGATGGGCGCCGGCCGCTACGGACATCGGGGGTCCGCCTCGCAGTTCGCGCCGACGCAGCAGGTGCTGAACCGACTGGCGCAGCATCGGCGTATGCGCTGCCCAGCCTACGAAGGCGTCGGCGGCATCACATAGCGCAGCGAAGATCGTGGCGTAACGCTCGCACGCGTCCTGGTCCGAAAACAACGATTCCTGTGCGTTGAATTCAATCTGCTGCAGTACCGGGCGGTGTGCGGGAGCGGACTCCAGAGCGAAGGCATCTATCCGACCGGTAATATCGTTAGCTTCGTCGCCGAAGAACCACATGCCATCACGTTTGGTTTTCCAGCTCTCGAACCAAGGGACTATCGCGGCAGTCGTGCTTGAGACCTTGGTTCGGCCTGGATCGCGGCCGCCGCCGCGGGTGGGCCTCCACTGCCCTGCGCCGTCCAGAACGGCTGCCACGCGTGAGAGCCAGGCGGAGGTGACTGGCGCGACGGCCGAATAGATGGTGCCGCCGATGAATTCATCTTCGAACATCTGCATTAGACGAGGTGTTCTCTCAAACTTGGGCGCTACTTCATGACACGGAGCAAGGCCGCCGCGGCAAGGACGTCAACTTTAAAAAACTGCGGACGCGTACGGTCGTCTCCCGCCGGACCAGAATGTTCGCATTTGGGTCGTTTGCGGCTGGGCCGGTTATGGACGGAGAGCCGCATAGCAGACGGTCCGCTGTCGGGTGCTGATGATCCACCTCGGACGTCCGCTAATGGGTGGAAAGCGGACGTTGAGGCGGGTACTCTGGAACTCCACAGCATGTGCTTACGCCAAAGGCCTTAAAGTAGCTAGTGTGAGCCGCGAATGAAGCTATGCCCCCCGTGGGTGCGCAAGAGGCGCAGAATTTATGGCGCAGGCGCTCTACTTCTGAATATTCGAAACGAAGCCGAATTATCTCAACAGGAACTATCGGCGAAGCGGTCCCCGTGTTGATAGGCATGCTTGAGTTCCAAGCTGGCGAGGATCATCAATATCCGAAACCGAGTGTATTAGGAGCGCTTAGCTAGATTTTCGTCAGCGTTAAGTTGCAGAACGTGCGCAGGAGACCCAAAAAAGCAGCGTTGCCCTGTCTCGATTTCTGTCTTGTTCGTGGGTTACCCGCTTCGGACATAATAAACTTTGGAAGAGGCAGAGCAATTTCCTAGTTTACAGATCGCCGGCGCTTCAGCGGCGGCCTCCTTCCTCATTCTGCTGCAGCAGGGAGGTCATCGCAGTACCAAGGCTCCCTCTATCTAAGTCGAGCCGGCTACCGCAGATTTGTCGTACAGATAAATGTCTCGTCCGTACTGGATGTTTGGGGAGAGCGCAGATACGAATGGCATGAACTCCGGCGCTTTATAGGAGATCACGAGGCGTCGCTGTTTGATGCCATCCACCTCTGTGGATTTGGTGGTGACTGCAGGGATGACTAAACCTGCGTCAAGATTGTACTTCCCGCTCACTGCGATCGCGCTTGCGCGGTCCGCGATCGCTTCGTCTGAAATTTTGTTGCCCCGCTGATATTCCACCATCGCGAACCGGGTGGTGTCGTTCACGACATTCCGCACCGAATTGTAGGCTTGAACCCACGTGCCGATCTGCACGACTCCTAGCAACATCGTGATGAGAATTGGGGAAATCAGGGCGAATTCCACGAGGGCCGCCCCACGCCGGTCGGACCGCAGAATTTGAGCGAACAGTTCCATCCTCAGCCCACCTGAACCGTGCGTGTAACGACGTAATCGAAAGCCGAACCAAGCCCGAAATTCGTCCACATGGGCTGGTACTTCGCCTTGAATGTGGCTTGCACAAACTGGTAAGCTCGCTGTCCACTTGCACATGAGGAGGCGTTGTCGACCAGGACGTCGGAATTATTGCAGCGGTACTTTGCCGAAAGGGTAATGTCCGTCTTCGGAAAGCCCGTTGAATTCGCCAGCATGTCCTTCATCTTTGTAGAGTCCACCCCCGGCCCTGCCGCTGCCGCCATAACAATCGCCTCTGCTTCTGACGCGGCGCTCTGGAGCTCCTGCTGCTTCTGCACCATGGTGCCGACCTCGAAGGTCCCAAGTGCCAACGTCGCCAGCACCGGCAGGACCAGCGCAGTTTCGATAACCGATGTGCCCTTCGTGCAGTCGATCAGGTTTTCAATCGGCCACCTCACGAGATCAGCCTCACGCCGGGTTGGCTCTCGAGCGCCTGCGTCTCCTCCTGAGAGCAAAGTGTGTAGAGATAAGCTCCGCCCGAGACATCCAACGTGTAGCTGGTGATCTGGAAACAGACTCCGTCGGCCGCCTGGGCATTCCCGTTGACCTTCACGTTCCCCTTGGGAAGATGAAGCTTGCCCTGAATATGCATGTTCGCATTGCCATTGATGATGTGGTCGGTCTCGGCCTCGGTGTCGTCGGTGATGATCAGGACGTTTTCGAACTTCTTGGCAAATTCGTCCGAGTAGCCGAGCTCGAGCAGCTTTGAGTGGGTCGGAGGCGTCAAGTTGAGGCTGCTCCTGATGGTACCGCCGGTTCCTGTACCGTTCGCGCCGCTGCCTCCCATTTTGAGGGTTGCCCCGTCAAGCAGCACGAACATAACTCCGTAGCCGCTGACCACCGCGTTGTGGGTCAGGTCCAGCTCGGTCCTGACGTAGTAAACGCCGGGCGAGAAGATGGTGTTGCATGCGATCTTGATGCCGTTGTCGTAAACGCCCGGAGAAACGGTGTATGTCCCCTTCTTGGGAGCGTTGGCACAGTTGTAGGTTGATGTCGGCTCATCTCCAGCAGGCTCGGGGCCAAACAGTTCATTGACATAGCTCCCGATTGTGCTGTCGACTACAAGCTCCCCGGAGAATGTGGAGGGGAGCGATGCTGCCTCGTGATTGCAGGCAGTAATCTTCGCGATTTCAATTGTCGCATTCTCATCGATCCGGATGGCCTCAGGTTCACAGGAAATCGCGATCACGCCGCAATTAGCAATCAGGGTTGCGCCGTTCCCGACCTGAAACGTGCCGGCCGCACCAGTCTTCAGCGTACGCAAGCACGCTTTGTGAACCGTGCCGGGAGCGAACGCTGCCTCCGAGGCGACGCGGATGAGCGTCGGCGACGAGGTTATTAACCTGGAGAACGGAAGCTGGACCGAAATCTCCGCGGTCACCACGACAGAATTATTTGTGCCCCCCTGGAAGTTGCCGCGTGCCACGTTGGGGTTTATTGTGGACGCGTACCCTGTCGCGATACCAAGGTTGGCCGCGAACTCCTTGCGCGCGCGATTGTCGTAGGTTGACCCCACATCCTTATACGCGAGGTTCCAAGCCCCCGCGATCGCCCCCTGGTCAGACGCATGCTGAAGCTCGCGCTGCAGCATGTACCACTGTGCCGTGTCGATGCCGTAACCCGCAGCACCGAGAAGTGCTGGCAAGGCGACTGCCGTCAACATCAACGCGTTACCGCTGCAGTCGCCCCGTAACTTTCTGAGGCAGTTGCCGATCGCCCGCATGGTCAGCCAGTCTCCGCTACTACGTAGTGTCCAGACCTAACGACAGAGGGTAAGCGGACTGCGAAGGATCGTAGTTAATGGAACTGACACTCATTCTCGCCTCCCGAGCGGAGGGGGCTCTCATCGCTCGCGGCTGGTTAGGCAGAGAGAACATTGCTCAGTAGACGAGCGAGTGTCCGTGGGGCGCGGGGAGATTACCGTACGCAGACTTCGAACGCATCAGGCCCCTGGGGTCTCCTCAGCACCTGTAACGCGGCCGCAGTCATCGCATCCGTGGCGGTCGTGATTGTCGGCTCAGGGTCTGGTGCCCAACCGGGCTGTGCAGCGACGGAAGCTTGAGAGGATCGCCGCCTGCCGCCGCCCACTTTGCATGAGGCACGCCGCCGACCCAGAAGATCAGGCTCTCGATCGACTTATCCGCGAGCTGGAAGCGGCCGAAGTCTTCGCCGCCCATCACCGGAGGAGTGGCCTCAACTCGCTGCGCACCGAACCGCTCAGTCAGTAGAGCCGCAGTATCGCTGGTGAACTTCGGCGTGTTGATGGTGGCCGGAACGTGTTCATCTCTGGGCGAGAGACCTCCGTCTTCGGTCCCTACTGCGGGAAACGGGCGCTCGATGGGAGTAGGAGAGCCCGGTAAAATTCATTGAGGCAAAACTAGTTATCGAAGGCGCTGCTTGGTTGGTCCCGCGGGTTAAGTTGTCCTAGGAATCGAATCCGTTTGTCTTAGCTCGTCAGGTTGGCAGATGCCGATAGCTGCTTAAAAGACCTTGGGCGGCCATGGTGGGGATGGGCAGCGGCCCAAAGCTGAGCGAACCCAAGATGCGCCAGCGTTAGCTTGTCGTGCTTCTTTAGGATATCTGCTTTGGACTCGCCGTTGTCCAACATCTTCGCGATGAATCTGACCGGCGTGTCCGTGCCCTCGAAGACAGGCTCATCATTGAGCACGCCATGGCCTGGCACGACAAGTGCTTCCGCAGCCGCAAGCTCGCTGATCCTCGCATCGAGATGCCTTCGAGCTTTGCCCACGTTAACGATCAAGATGGTGCCAACTTCTACAAGATCGGCGGCGGGCTCGATATCAATGGAGTTGCTCAATGCGCGAAGCTGCGCGGGTGCGAAGCCAGTCTCATTCCATAGCTTAAGGCGGAGCATCACCTCGCGACTGACTTTACGCTTTGTTCCAGGTGCAATCGCATCGCTGCGTGGGGTTGGTATGATTGATCGTTTATAAAGAGCATTAGCGACAATCCCGTAGGGAATGTCGGTAAGCGCTGCCACCTCAGCGGTGGCATAAAGACGGTCATCAATCGGCATAGTACTACGGCCCGCATACTTCGGCTGGATGCTCTTTGCGCACCATTTATCGTGCGAGTGGCGCACTTGGGAAGTACTGAACTTCGGCGTAAGGTACAGCGAGGTCGGAAGCTACCTGTGTTCGATCCGGTTGACACACCCCGTGCCACAGCCTTGGCGTTCCGGCGTTCCGAACCGCTGGTCTCAGATCAAGGCGTGGGTGCGATGATCAATTTCAAAGGATTTGATGGATAGGGTACGAGCGTGCCTCTTTCGGATGGGATCGCATTCAGAGGGCTACTTCCGGTCATATTCCCTTAGGTGAAAGCCGATCCTCGGGAAGTGCACGGCAATCTCACCCAGAGCCGCATCGAGGCGCAAGACCGTGAGCTGGAACTCCGATGCTGCGATGAGCGTGCCCTCGATCGGATCCCGACCATAGTCATCAGCAGAGATCACAACCGTGCGGCCCAGAAGGTCGTCCGTTCCTTCAGGAATAGCTTGCGGCAGAGCTTCGCGCGCAAGCTGCAGAGCTTGCGTCGGGCTGATTTGAGAGCGCTGCCCATGACCGATCCCGCGTATGCGCTCCATCCACTGCCGGATCGCCGGTGAATCGTCGAACGCCGATGCGGCGGCTGGGTAGGCTGAGCGCACGAACCACAAATTATAATAGGCGTTCGCGTCAAGGAGGCCGGGAAGTTCGCCTGCAAGGAACGGGCTGCCTGTCCGCAACTGCTCTGAAAGCAATGCAGCATTGGCGCGCAGCCTTTGCGTCATCATTGGGACCGCCGCGCCCATGGCTGCCGGATCGAAGGGCCGCCCGCTCAACGCCTCCCGATCCTTAATGAACTCGGCCGGCACGTTGTCGCCCAACCCACCAAAAATGACTGCGACAGCGGCCTGAAACATCTCGCGATCCGTCCAAAGCGCTGACGCATAACCGAACAGCGATCCGCCCCCTGGAAATAGGGTTGGCTCAGGATACCGACGCTCAAGTTCGCGGACGATGAGCTGACTATCGCAATAAACGTCAGCACCGATCTGCATGACGGGTATGCGGCGATAGCCGCCCGTGAGGGGCACAAGCTCCGGCTTGGGCATAATTATGGGTTGATCGACAGCTGCCCAGGCGAGCCCCTTGATGCCGAGGCAAACCCTCACCTTCTCTGAAAAAGGGGAGCTATCATACTGGTGGAGGAGGATATCGGGCATACAATCTCCAGGAGGGCTTCACGTGTACGTCTGCTTCTTGCTCGGATTCGCCAAGAGAAGACTGTCCGCTACCGGCCCACAAGCCGCCAGTCAGCTATGCGCCCAATATCGGACATAGGCAAAGATCGCTGCCGCTCCTGGAAGCGGACTGTCAGCTTCTTAGCTCAAGCGGCCAAAAGCGGACTGGCAGCAAACGACCCATAGCGGACGTCGGGCTTGCGGGATCACGTCTGGCCAGCAACGTTCACATGATGATCATTCGACAGGAAACCCCCGACGACATCATATTTATCAGGGCGTTGACTGACGCCGCTTTTGTCGGAGTCGAGCACAGCAGCCAGACCGAAGGCGCTATCGTTGACGCCGTAAGGAAAGCCGGCGCTCTCTCACCATCTCTTGTCGCCGAACAAGGAGGTTCGATCATAGGCCATGTTGGATTTTCGCCAGTGCTGATCGATGGCGAGGATATTGGATGGTTTGGCCTCGGCCCGGTTTCTGTCTCACCAAGCATTCAACGAAGCGGGGTGGGCTCTGCCTTGGTAAAGGAGGGACTTCAGGTGCTGACGAACCGTGGCGCGCGAGGCTGCGTCGTGCTTGGAGATCCGGAGTATTATCGCCGGTTCGGTTTTACCAGCGAACATGCCCTACGTTATGGTGAGGTTCCTGCTGAGTATTTCCAGTCATTGGTGCTAACCGGCGAACCTGTCGCTGGCGAGGTGGCTTACCACGCCGGGTTTGGAGTGACCTAACTCACTGTCCGCTTTCCACCCGTTCATGACCTATGCCAGAGGACGGAGCGCGCCAGCAGCGGACCAGCCGCAAACGACCCCGTTGCGGCCTTTCGCGCTGGCACTAGGCTGGCGATACACGGCTGGGTGATCGGACGGGGGCACCATGACATTGTTGCGAAAGTGTGTCGGGGTAAGCGTCGCGGCGCTTCTCGTTGGCTGTGTGCATGCTGGGCGCTCTCCAGTGGGCCCTCAGCCGATCATCGACCTGCACCGCCACACGCCCTGGCCCGCGGACCCAGATGATACTGCGATAGCGTCCATTCGGGATGCGCTGCGGTCGCATAATGTTGTCTCATCCATGTTGTTCATCACCGGGAGGGAGGATGTCGCGCTTTACCGCAGCGACAAAAATCCCCGGCTTTTGCTCAGCCCGATGTTTCCGTGCCCCAAGCTGACGGCGCAGCAGCGGAAGTGGTGCTTTGTCGAAACCGACGGCCCCATGCCCGACGCCGCATGGATCGACCAACAGCTATCGGCTGGCTCGCTCGTGGGCCTAGGTGAGCTTGTCTTCAACTATGCCGGCATCGCTCCTGATGATCCTGTTATGACCGATTACTGGTCGTTGGCGGCCCGCCACGATGTCCCGGCATTCGTCCATATCGGCCGTGGGCCGGGTCCGGGTCAGGGCCCGCGCCGCTACGACGGCTGTTGTCCAGATTACCAAGCCGACTTCGGCAACCCCGCGCTGCTTCGTCCAGTCCTCCAGCGACACCCGCGATTACGTGTCGTTCTACAGCATGCCGGGTTCGACTACGTCGATGAGACGTTGGTGCTGTTGCGCGACTTTCCAAACGTCGTCGTCGATATGTCCGTGTTGAACAGCGTTGGACCTAGAGCGTTGCACGATGCATCACTCCGCACCTTTGTAAGCGCCGGATTCGCGGATCGGATCGTCTTGGGTTCGGATGATCAGGATTATGCACCCATTATTGAACGAATTGAGGGCGCGGACTTTCTCACCGCGGCGCAGCGCCGCGGCATCTACTACGATAACGCGGCTCGCTTTCTGCGATTGGGACCGGCAACTGTCGCCAGCGATTATGACCGCTAACGTTTCGTCCGCTTCCCACCCAATATCGGACATAAGCGAGGAGCGGTCGCACCCTGAGAGCGGACGGTCTGCTTGTTTGCTCAAGCGGCCAAAAAGTGGACTGGCAGCAATCGACCCCAAAGCAGCCATTCGACGAACCTGGTCTGGCTGTCTGCTCCGCGCGCAAATCCGGTCGTTAGGCTCCGCGCCGGATTTGGATGGAAGCAGACATAGATGGGCTTAGATGCGAAGTGATCGCGACGAATACTGCGCCGGTGCGCTCCTTCTCGTTATCTGTATCGAAGGCTTCGTTGATCTGATCCAGTGTGAAGCGGTGCGTAATCAGCTTGCCGACCGGCAACTTACCCTCAACTTGTCAATTTAGTGCCTTGGGAAGAGCGGATCCGAATTTTTCAATGAAAAGTTCGCACGCGCGCACGCCGCTGATATTTCCGCGGCGGATCACTGCTGGCTTTCCCATTTCTAGATTCGGAGTTGTATCGCCAGTAGCGGCGGATCTCGATGGCAAGCCGACCTGAGCCGCAGGATTGGGCCCTACTTTCCGTCCGTAAAACAGTATCATAGGTGAAGGACTGCTATCCTCAACTCATGCATCTTCATCAGTAGGGAGAGACGAGGGAGATCGCTGGTGGAGAAGTGGATCATCGAGGCGGACATTTACCGCTTGAAGAAAGCGCTGCGTGAAGGGCCTGCG
>NZ_SJXI01000098.1:0-7766 GCF_004337455.1 Parafrankia sp. BMG5.11
TTCCGGCCAACTGGGAAGAGCCAGGAAACCGGGCTCCGGGCCGGCCGGCTCGACCATCTGGGACAGATCTTCACCGCCTACGGCTACGCCGACCAGGCGTGTCAGGTCTGGCTGGCCACCGAGCTCTCCCCCGGACAGCGCGAGCTCTCCGTGGAGGAGCAGGATCTCGTGACACGTCGCTTCAGCCACCGCGAGTGGGGCGACCTGCTCGCCGGAGGAGTCATCAAGGACGCCTCGTCCCTGGCGGCCTGGGCGTTGCTGTGTGCGAGCCCGCTGCGGGAGCGGGCATTCGGACGAGCGGTCAGTTTTCCAGGGTCGTGAAGCGGACGGGTTCGCGCAGGACGGTGGTGGCTGCGGGGAGGTCGGCGAGGCGGGTGGCGAGTGTCGCTTCGGCCAGGCGCGGGGTAGCGCGGTGTTGAACTTCAGGCCGGCCAGGGCCTCGTCGGTGACGTGGGGCAGGCAGAGGCGGGATTCCAGGTTCGCGGTCGCGGCTCTCCACTCGGGTGGGGTCAGGTCGCTGCGTAGGCGCAGGTAGGAGGCGGTCGGGGCCTGGAGCGGGTCGGCGAGGTCGCCGAGGCTCGCGACGAGGGTGCGGTTGGCGCGTTCGCCGGCCCAGGTCCACCAGCGGACGTCGGTCAGATCCTCCGTCCGGACGATCATCGTGCCGCCCGGGTGGACGACGTCCAGATGGTTCTCGCGGACGGTCGCTAGCCGTTCCGTCGCCCGGCGGGTGAGGGGGACCGGTGGATCGGTGCCGAGCAGGACGTCCCGCATCGCCCTGGTCAGTTCGAAGGACAGCCCGCCGTCGGCGGACGTCAGCCAGCGGGCCCGGCCGCCGCCCTCGGCGGGTTCGACGAAGCAGCGGCGGCGTTTCCAGTCGATGTGGGTGACCCGCCAGCTGCGGCCGGCGAGAAGCAGCAGCCGCGGGCCCTCGACCGGGTCGGTGAGCAGAACCGGGTCGGTGCGGCCTATCTCGTCCCGGCCGTGCAGGACGGTGAACTCGGGTGCCGCGGTGAAGACCGCGGTCAGCTCGGAGAAGTGCCGGTGGCCGAAGCGACGCTCCGCCTCGGGTCCGATGAACAGCATGCCGCCGTCGGAGTCCAGGTAGCCCGCGCGGACGAGGTGCCGCACGATCGGCTCCGCCGAACGGTCGAAGGGCGCGACGTCATCGTCAGCCCGCCCGTCGGCACGCCGCTGCCCGAGCCGGCGTCGCGGGCCGCCGCCTGCCAGTCGCTGATCATCAGATGGCGTGACATTAGTCTTGTTCTCCGTATAGAAGCGGCGAAGACCGATGATTTTTTCTTTGCTCCGTGCCCGGTTTGCCGTGCGGAGTGATGGGCTTGGCGAGGTTGTGGCTGCGCTTGTCGTGGCGGCTACTCCCGCGCTACTCCCGTGGGTACGCGCTGACGCGGTCACTGCGCAGAGCGTGCGGAGCCTGGATGGGGCGCGGTCCTACTCTCCGCCGGCCAGGCGGCGCAGTGCCTTCTGCGAGGGCGAGCCCGGCTCGGTGGTGAACGTGACGACCCACTGGTCCGGCTCCCCGCCGGGCTTCACGACGTGGATGGCGATCTCGAGATCGCCAGCCTCCGGGTGCCGCAGATGGCAGGTCACGCTGGACCAGTCCGCGACCTGGTATTCGGCCCAGAACCGGCGGAAGTCGGCGTTGGTGGACCGCAGCGACTCGATGACGGTGACCAGGTCGGGGTACTGGGGGTAGCGACCCAGGGACAGCCGCATGTAGGCGACACGCTGGCGGGCGATCGCGTCCCATTCGGAGACGTCGCTGATCATCGACCGGAAGCGTCGGTCGAGGAAGACCAGGCACGGCCAGACGCGTCGGCGGGGCGGCTGGGCGTCGAGGTCGCCGAGGACCCGTTCGGCGGAGTCGTTCCAGGCCAGGATGTTGCCGTGCCGGCCGTGCACGAACGCCGGCGTGTGGTCCATACCCTCGATCAGGCAACGGAGGTCGGTGCGGACGGCGGGCTCGTCCGGGCCGGGAACCGGCCGCGGCGGGTGGACGAGATTGATGAGGTGTTCGCGTTCGACGCCACTCAGCCGCAGCGCGGCGGCGACCGCGTCGAGGACCTCACCCGAGACGTTACGGCCGTGGCCCTGCTCCAGTCGGGTGTAGTGGGTGACGCTCACCCCGGCGAGCTGGGCCAACTCCTCGCGGCGCAGGCCCGGGACGCGGCGGCGCTCTCCGTACTGGGGCAGGCCGACGGTCTCGGGCCGCAGTTTCGCCCGACGTGACTTCAGAAAGCCGGTCAACTCGGCTCGGGTGTCCACTGGAATCAGGGTAGCCATTGCTTGGCTACCCAACCGAGGGCGCTGGCTGCGCCGATTCCGCGCCCACAGGCTGGTCGACATGACAGCGAACCTCACGAGCCGGGAGATCCGGCTGGCCGGCCGCCCGGTCGGTGAACCCGGCGCACAGCACTTCGAGCTCGTCCACCAGGCGGTGCCGCCGCTTGCCGAGGGGCAGATCCTGGTCCGTAACACCTGGATGTCGGTCGACCCGTACATGCGGGGGCGGATGGACGAGACGCCGTCCTATATCCCGGCGTTCCAGTATCCCGGCGTTCCAGCTCGGTGTCGCGTTGGAGGGCAGCGCGGTCGGCGAGGTCGTCGACTCCCGCTCCGGCGCGATCCCGGTCGGCGCGACCGTGTCCCACTTCCTCGGCTGGCGGGATTACGCCGTCGTCGACGCGACGGCGGCGAACGTCGTGGACGTCGCGGGCGTGCCGCCGCAGGCGTACCTCGGCCCGCTCGGCACCACCGGGCTCACCGCCTACGCGGCGCTGACGGAGGTGGCGCCGGTCCGTTCGGGTGACACCGTGTTCGTCTCCGGGGCCGCCGGCGCGGTCGGGAGCGTGGCCGGCCAGCTCGCCCGGCTGCTGGGGGCCGCGACGGTGATCGGTTCCGCCGGCGGCCCGGACAAGGCCAGGTGACTTCGCACCGACTTCGGATTCGACGTGGCCATCGACTACCGGGCCGCCCCTGTCGCCGAACAGCTCGCCGACGCGGCCCCGCAGGGAATCGATGTCTATCTCGACAGCGTCGGCGGCGATCACCTGGCCGCCGCGATCGGATCCGCCCGGGCCGGCGCGCGGTTCGCCCTCGTCGGCGCGGTCAGCTCCTACAACGCGACCGGCCCGACCCCCGGCCCGGAGAACCTCCTCCAGGCGTACTGGAAGGAGACCACGCTGCGCGGCATGCTCGTGACCTCCTACTTCCACCTCTTCCCGGAGTGGACCGAGCGCGCGCGGGCCTGGCTGCGGGACGGGTCGTTGCGCACCGCCGAGACCGTGGCCCACGGTCTGGAGGAGGCCCCGGCCGCGTTGCTCGGCGTGCTGCGGGGCGCCAACACCGGCAAGATGCTCGTCCGCCTCGGCCCCGGTGACAGAAGCAGCCAGACGATGACGGCGACGCGGGACGCGCTCCCGGTCCGATGACTCTGATGGAGTTCACCATGGCGCACCGACAGTTCCTCGTCGTAGGCGGCACCGGCAAGACCGGCCGGCAGGTGGTCGCCCGCCTCCGCGCTCGTGGCGCGCCGGTCCGGGTGGCGTCCCGGTCCGCGCAGCGGCGCTTCGACTGGACCG
Source organism: Parafrankia sp. BMG5.11 (assembly GCF_004337455.1). Classification (NCBI taxonomy): domain Bacteria; kingdom Bacillati; phylum Actinomycetota; class Actinomycetes; order Frankiales; family Frankiaceae; genus Parafrankia; species Parafrankia sp. BMG5.11. The sequence continues at coordinate 3,603 of NZ_SJXI01000098.1, forward strand.
ACGAACGCACCTGGCAGCCCGCGCTGAACGGTGTCGCAGGCGTGTATGTCGCGGCGCCCGATGAGGTCACAGCCGTGCCTGCCTTCCTCGCACGGGCCGCGGACACCGGCGTCGAGCGGCTGGTGCTGCTCTCGGCGCGCGGGGTGGACCAGCCCGGCTACTACGGCGATGACTACGACGGCGCCGGGGGGGGCACCTGCGCAACGAGGACGCCGTCCGGTCGACCGGAATGCGCTGGACGATTCTGCGGCCCGGCTGGTTCGCGCAGAACTTCAGCGAGGGCTTCTTTCACGCCTCGATCCAGCGGGGCGAGCTGCGGCTTGCCGCTGGAGACGGCGCGGCAGCCTTCGTCGACACGCGCGACATCGCCGATGTCGCGGTCGCGGCGCTCACCGAGGACAATCATGCCGGTCGGACGTACGAGCTGTCCGGTCCGCGTGCCCTGACATTCAGCGAGGCTCTCGCCGAGATCGAACGTGTCTCCGGACACGCCACCCGGTACGTCGCCATTCCGCCCGCCCGGTTCGTCGAGGAGCTCTCCGGACAGGGGTGGAGCCGGGCGGACGCCCGCCTTTGGACTGCTGCGCTCACCCCCATCGCCACGGGTCGGGAAGCGGTCGTCGCCGACGGGGTGCGACGCGCGCTCGGCCGGGAGCCAACCGACTTCACCGACTTCACGCGAAGCGCGACCGCCGCGTGGATATCGAAGACCGACTACTGAGTGGATTCCACAGTCTGCCGGGTCAGGACAGGCGGCGGCGGATACACCAGAGGGAGAGCCCGGCGAGGGTGAGGCTGAGGGCGCCATAGATCCCGGTCTCGTACCACTGGAGCCGCCAGAAGCGGTTGGCCGGATGATAGGTCACCTGCTGTCGGTAGCCGAGCTGGTTGATCTCGGTGAAACACTCCTCGAAGACCGGTGGGGTCGAGTCCGAGCGCTGGCCGCAGGCCCCTGACGGTGACAGCGTGATCGCGTCGACGGCGGTCCCGGACGCGTCCACGAGGTGGGTGGACAGGATCCAGTCCTCGCTCTGGGGTGTCCCCAACATCACCTGTGGGGATCCCTCGCCCTGCGGCGTGATGACGTTCTGGAAGTTCGACTCGGAGATCTCCAGGTCCGATCGGACCGGCGCGGCGAGGTGCGGCCGTACCAGCAGCGGCATGGCGATCTGGACGGCGACGAACACGCCAAGGGTGACGGCCATCGCGGGAAGGGCACGGCGGACCAGCAGCCCGGCTGTGACGCCGAGGACGAACGCGAAGGCCGCGTACCCGACAGGGACGACGCCGCGCGCGGCGAACAGCAGCGGCGAGATGCGTGCGTAGCTCCCGTCGGCGGTCCGTCCTGTGCTACCGACCCGGGCGACGTGCCCGCTTCTCCTCGAGGCGGGTCACCAGGCGTGTCATGGCGACCGCGGCCTCCTCGTGCGCCGTGTCGTAGCCCGTCGACTTGTCCGCCACCACCGCGAAGGCGAGGCCCTGGATCGTGGCGGCGACGAGCGCGGGTGGGTACTCGTCCGCGTCGAGGCCGTACTCGTCGAGAATCGTGGCCAGTTTCTCGATCTGCATCCGCCTGAGCTCGCGGGCCACCTTGCCGACCTCCGCCCGCAGCACCGGACGGTGGTTCGCCGCCGCCACGAACTCCACGATCAGGGCTGTTCCGCGGGGATCCGAGACGAGCTCCCACCAGGCGCGCAACGGCTCCGCGGAGGCCAGCGCCGCGGCCATCTGCTCCACCGTGCGCTGCGCGCGCCGCCGCAGGACCGCCACGAACAGGTCGTCGATCGTCGGGAAGTAGTAGTGCACGAGAGGGGCGTTGATGGCGACGCGGGCGGCCACGCTCCGGGAGCTGACTGCCGCGTAGCCCTCCCGGAGGATGATCTCCTCGGTCGCGTCGAGAAGACGAGTGGCCTTCTCGACGGTCGCCGCTCGGCGTCGACGGGGCGCGGTCATTCGCCTTCCTCCAGAGCGCGGAGTCCCAGCCTCGGATGGCAGCCGGCCTTCCATCTTCGCGGATGATCCCGACCGGATCGAGCCCGCGGCTCCGGACGCGCCTGGTCGTCAGTGCCGCTGGCCACCTTTCCCGACATCATCGTGGCTTCCCCCGTAGCGTCATCATGACCCCCTCGGTACAGGGGGCGATCAGATTCGCGACGAAGGGCATGTGACGATGGCGGACGTATCGGTGCGGTTGCAGGCGGAAGCCGGCACCGAGATCGTTCTGAATCTGTCTGTCCTTCAGGCGATCCGGCTGGTCGAGGCCATCGCGGGCGGGGCGGCGAACGTGATGCCCGAGCCCGGACGGGCACAGGCCGACTCACCTTGGCTGGTGCCGCACACCGGCCCGCAGACGTCAGCCGCGATGCCGCTCCGGCCGGGCCGGTGAGGCGGTAAGTCCTGCGATGGTCAGCGAGGGCCGTCCGTCGGCGGCGCGAACAGGCGTAGCAGGCGTGCTTGTTCCGGCTCGACCGTCAGCAGCTCGCTGTTCGCCCGTGGGAAGATCTCGGCTGCCTCCCAGTGCGCGGCGCGCACGCTCGCCGCGGTTCCCGTCCTGACGCCTCGGGCGCGGAGCTCGTCGAGCAGCTGCTGCGCGTCGAACAGGTAGACCGCTGCGATGGTCCACGGGCGGGTCCCGCCGCGCGAGGACGCCGCCGCCGATGCGGGGCCGGTGAACAGTTCACGGTTCGTCCCCGCAGCGGGCCGGATGCGAAGCGGCCGTCGATGGCGGCGGCCACCGCCGACTGCTCGAGCTCCAGGTCCACACTCACACGGACGATCTTTTCGTGGCGCCGATCTGTTGAGCGGCCTGTATGGCTCTTCGTTCAAAGGGTCAGGATTCTTCGCTTGACATCCTCCCCGGTGTGAACTCCGGGGATTCCCGTACCTCGCGATCCGGGTTCCTGCTTCGTCAACGGACGCCTCCTCGCTTCAGGAGCGAGGTGGTCTCACTCCATCTCCACAGGCGGACACCGCGAGCCCCGCGGCCAGAATGTTCCGTGCCGCGTCGATGTCCCGGTCGTGGACCGCGCCACAACGGCAGGTCCACTCCCGGACGTCCAGCGGCAGGTTCTCCACGACCGATCCGCAGGCCGAGCACGTTTTGCTCGACGGGTAGAAACAGTCGACCGCTGTCACGGTGCGACCGTACCAGTCGGCTTTGTACTCCACCATCGCCCGCAACTCCGACCAGGATGCGTCGGAGACAGCGCGGGCCAGCGAGTGGTTGCGGACCATGGTGCGGACGGACAGGTCCTCGACGACCACCGTTTGGTTCTCGCGGATGATCCTCGTGGACAGCCTGTGCAGATGATCCCGGCGCCGGTCCGCGATCCTGCCGTGGATCTCCGCGACCCTCGCGCGGGCCTTCACCCGGTTCGCCGAGCCCTTCGCCGTGCGGGACGGGTCCCGCTGCGCCCGCGCCAGCCGGACCCGGTCGCGGCGCTCGTGCCGGGGGTTGGTGACTTTCTCCCCGGTCGAGAAGGTGACCAGCGCTGTGATGCCCGCGTCGATCCCGACCCGCCCCCCAGCCGGCGGGAGGCTGGTGACGGTGTCCTCGACCAGGATCGAGACGTGGTACTGGCCGCGGGCGTTCCGCGACACCGTCACCCGCGAGGGCGTCGCGCCCTCGGGCAGCGGGCGCGACCAGACGATGTCCAACGGCCGGTCCTGCTTGGCCAGTGTGATGTTCCCGTTCCGGTAGGTGAAGCAGTTCCGGAAGTAGGTCGCCGAATCGAGGCTCCTGCCCTTCTTCTTGAAGGACGGATATCCGGCCCGTTTTTCCCAGAAGTTCACGAACGCCGCCCGCAGATGGCGCAGCGTGGCCTGCAGCGGCCCTTTCGACGGTTCGGCCAGCCACACCGTCTCCGTGTCCCGCTTCCACGCGGTGAGCATCCTGTCGGTCTCCGCGTGCGTGACCCTGCGCTGCTCCCCGGTCCAGGCGCGGGACCGTTCGGCCAGCGCCCGGTTGTAGACGTAGCGGACACAGCCGAAGGTACGGGCCAGCTGCGCGGCCTGCTCGGGATTCGGGTAGAAGCGATAACGATATGCCCGCTTCACCACCCGAGAACCCACACCCGACAGAATAGCCAAATTCCCTGCCGCCCCGTTGTTGATGCGCTAACCCTGCCCTGAAGGACAGGGCTTGCGCGCCACGTGTCCCGGTCA
>NZ_SJXI01000099.1:0-1692 GCF_004337455.1 Parafrankia sp. BMG5.11
CCTGTGTCTTCTGTGTGGTGTTGGTTGTGGTGGGGGTGAGTTGTTGGAGGAGGTGGTCGGTGAGGGCGGTGGGGGTGGGGTGGTCGAAGATCGTGGTGGCGGGGAGGCGGATGCCGGTGGTGGTGGTGAGGCGGTTACGTAGTTCGACGGCGGTGAGGGAGTCCAGGCCTTGGTCGAGGAAGCCACGGCTGGGTTCGATCGCGGTGGGTGAGTCGAGGGTGAGGATCTGGGCGGTGTGCTGTCGGATGATGGTGAGGAGGTGTTCGCGTTGTTTGGTGGGGGTCAGGCCGGCTAGGTGGTCGATGAGAGCGGGGCCCTGTGGTGCGGTGCCGGCCGTGCGTCGGATGGTGGCCAGTCTGGAGAACACCGGTTGGGTCGAGAGCCGGTTGGTGTCTAGGTCGCAGATCATCTGGACTGGTCGGTGGAAGTGTTCGTGTGCGTCGAAGAGTTGGAGGGCGCGGGTGTTGGTGAGAGGGCGGATGGCGGTGCGGTTCATGCGGGCGAGGTCGTGGTCGGTGAGGTGGGCGGTCATGCCGCTGGTTTGGGCCCATAGGCCCCAGGCGAGGCTGCTGGCGGTTTGGGCGTGGGTATGACGGTGGGTGGCCAGGGCGTCGAGGAAGGTGTTGGCGGCGGCGTAGTTGGCCTGGCCGGGGCTGCCGAGATGGCCTGCGACGGAGGAATACAGGATGAACGCTGCGAGGTCGAGGTCGCGTGTCTGTTCGTGGAGGTGGTGGGCGGAGTCGGCTTTGGCTGCGAGGACGCTGTGGAGTTGGTCGAGGGTTAGGGCGGTGAGGGTGGCGTCGTTGAGGGTGCCTGCTGTGTGGATGACAGCTGTGAGCGGGTGCGCGTCGGGGACGGTGCTCAGGGTGGCTGCGAGGGCGTCGGGGTCGCTGGTGTCGCAGGCGGTGATGGTGACGGTGTGAGCGCCGAGGTCGAGGAGTTCTTGGCGCAGGTGGGTGGCGTTGGGGTGGTGGGGTCCTTGGCGGGAGATGAGGTGAAGGTGGTGGGCGTGGTGGTGGGTGATGAGGTGACGGGCGAGGATGGCGGCGAGGGTGCCGGTGCCGCCGGTGATGAGGACGGTCCCCTCGGAGTTGAAAGGGGTGGGGATACGGATGATGTTCTTGCCGGTGTGGCGGCCCTGGCTCATGTGGCGTAGGGCCTGGGGGAGGTCGGCGAGGTCCCAGGCGGTGCGGGGTAGAAGAGTAAGGGTGCCGGTGGTGAGGTGCTCAGTGATGTCGGTGAGCATCTGCTGGGTGCGGTCGGGGCCTGCTTCCTTGAGGTCGAAGGCGCGGTAGGTACGGCCGGGGTGGGTCGCGGCGACGTCCTCGGTGTTGCGGATGTCGGTCTTGCCCATTTCGATGTAGCGGCCGGTGGGGGTGAGGAGGTCGAGTGAGGCGTTGACGTGGTCGCCGGCGAGGGAGCCGAGGATGACGTCCATGCCGTGACCGTCCGTGCGGGTGTGGAAAGTGTTGCGGAAATCGAGGGTGCGCGAGTTCGCGATGTGATCGTCGTCGATGCCGAGGGCGTGGAGGGCGGCCCACTTGGTGGGGCTGGCGGTGGCGTAGACCTCGGCGCCCCAGAGGCGGGCGAGTTGGACGGCGGCCATACCGACGCCGCCGGCGGCGGCGTGGATCAGGACGCGTTCACCGGCTTTGAGACCAGCCAGGTCCCGCAACCCGTAATACGCCGTCA
>NZ_SJXI01000100.1:0-3139 GCF_004337455.1 Parafrankia sp. BMG5.11
CACCCCGCCGGGCCGACACCTCCTGGCGCACCTTCCTGTCCGCCCAGGCCTCCAGCCTGCTGGCCTGCGACTTCTTCACCGTGGACACCGTGTTCCTGCAACGGATCTACGTGTTCTTCGTCGTCGAACACGCCACCCGCCACGTTCATGTTCTCGGGACCACGAAGCACCCGACCGCAGCGTGGGTCACCCAGCAGGCACGGAACCTACTGATGGACCTCGACGAACGTGGCCACCGGTTCCGGTTCCCCCTCCGTGACCGCGACACCAAGTTCACGGCTTCCTTCGACGCCGTCTTCACCGGAGCCGGCATCGACGTGGTACGCACACCCCCTCAAGCCCCGCAGGCGAACGCGATCACGGAACGCCGGGTCGGCACCGCCCGCCGCGAATGCACCGACAGGCCGCTGATCATCTCCGAACGGCACCTGACGTCAGTCCTCGACAGCTACGCGAAGCATTTCAACACCCACCGACCCCACCGCTCCCTCGGCCAGCACCCACCCGACCCGCCACCCGTGGCCACCCCGACGCCGGATTCCACCGTCCGTCGCACACGCATCCTCGACGGCATGATCAACGAATGCCGTCCGGCTGGGGGCGGCGAGGCTGAACGACAGGTTTCAGGTGCCCGTGCCGTTGGCGCAGAGGCGTTCGTGGACGACCTGGAACGCGTCTCCGGCTGGATTGATCTTGACGAAGGCGTAGCAGTTGAGCGGTTGGCTGGCGTTGTTACCGAGGTCTATCGGCGCGATCAGGCCGCCCGCGTCGTAGTCGGAGACCTTCCGTAGTGCGCTGATGAATCCCTCGCGGGTGGGGCAGGGACCGGCCAGTTCGAGTCCGCGAAGGAACATGTCGGTGTAGATGTAGGCGTGCATGGCGAACTGCTGTTCGGGCACGAACGTCTCCGGCGCGAAGCGGGTCATCGCCGCGCGGTAGCGGTCGATGGCCGGCCCCCCGGCCTCGAAGGGCCGGAAGTAGACGGGGAACGAGACGCCGGCGAGCGCCGGGCCCAGCGTGGCCAGCAGGCTGTGGTCGTACCCGGTGAGCGCGACGCTGCTGGAGAGGTCCAGGCGTGCCGCCCGGGCGGCCTGCGCGATCGCGGCGAAGTCCGACGAGGTCGTGAAACCGATCATGGAGTCGGCGCCGGCGGCCGAGATCTGCTGGACCACCCGGGCCGGGCTGTCGGTGCTGCTCGTGTAGGAGATCGCGTCGGTCGTACCGAGACCGATCGCCTGGAAGGCGGCCTGGTATCGCGCCATGACCTGCAGCGTGAACGCCGACGCCCCCGTGGTCAGGAAGGCGACCTTCGTCCCCCCGCTGGCCAGGATGTAGCGGCCGATGGTCTCGGGTGACGCCGCGTACAGATAGGTGAAGAAGTTCTGGTATTTTCCCCAGTCCGGCTGGGCGAAGCCGATAACGGGGATGTTCTGCGCGGCAAGGCTATTCAACGAGTCCCCGAGCGCGGAGGTGGCCGTCACCAGGCCGAAGACCGAGTCCTGCTGGACGAGGTTCGCGGTGACGTTGGCGCTCTGCGATGGGGAGTTCGCGTCGTCACGCCACTGGTAGACGATCCGGCGGCCGTGTATGCCGCCTTCCTGGTTGGCCAACCCGATCCTGGCGTCAACACCGGAGCGGGCCGAGTCGAACGCGGCGCTGCCGGTACCCGAGTCGGTGACCACGAGGCCGAGCTTCACCTGGTCGGCGGTGACGCCAGGGCTGCCGCAGGCGGTGGCCGCCGCCGTGCCACCACCGCCCCCCGCGGAACAGCCGGTCACGGCAACCGCGAGCACCGCGGCCGCCGCTCCTCCCCATAACCTCACCGATAATCTACCAAGAAACATCTTTTTCTCCACGGACAATAAAGAGGCTGGCGATGCGCCAATCCGACTGGGCCGATCCCAGATCGGCTGCCACGCAAACCTTCGTTCTCGTAGATATTCAATCTACACACGACAGCCTGGCTAGTATATCTACTGAATTTCGTCAGCTGGGTGAGCTGTAGCGTGGAATCGGGACGGCACCGCTAGTCCTCCACCGGGCGCATTTCCCGCGTCGCCGGCGCACCGTCCGCTGTCCCGGCGCGACACCGGATCGGTTTGATAACGCCGAGGGCTTCGCGGCCCGTCCATCCGTGGCGTGTTCAGGTCCATGATGATCAAATCGGGTCGGGGATGGGTGGGCTCGCGGAGGTACTCAAATGTCTCGACGCCGTCGCTGATCGTGCGGAGGGTCTGGCTGAACCCGCGGGCGAGAGACCCCTCGGAGATGAGCAAAGCGTCGCCGGGATCGTCACTCGGCGAGGAGCACATCGTAGGGACGGCTCGGACGCGCGGCATCGATCATCAGGAGGGTCTCCGGTTGGTACCGGACGAGCTCTGGGAGCTCGTGGAGCCTCTGTTGCCGTCCTTCGCGCCGCGTTCGCAGGGTGGAGGTACGGCTCCGGTGGACGAGCGAGCGGTGTTCACGGCGGTGGTCGGGCTATGCGTGGCGGCATCTACCGCCGTCGTTCGGGGTGTCGGCGCCCACGGCGCACCGTCGGTTCCATGCCTGGACCCGGGTGGGGTTATGGCCCCGGGTACATCGGGCGGTGCTGGACCGACATGGCGCCGCCGGGACGGTGGACTGAACCTCGGCGATCCTGGACTCCGCGAGCGTGCGAGCGAGCGGGGCTCGCTGACCGGTCCGAACCCGGTCGATCGTGGCAAAGCGGGTTCGAAGCTGCATGTTCTGACCGACGGGGCCGGGTTGCCGCTGGTTGTGGCGGTCTCGACGGCGAACCTGCATGACAGCCAGGTCCTCATCCCGCTGGTCGCGAGTATCCCGGCGATCCGTTCCCGGCATGGGCCACGGCGGCGCCGGCCGGACAAGCTGCGGGCAGACAAGGCCTACGACCAGCCGGAGCTGCGTCGTTTCCTGCGCAGGCGTCGTATCGCGGTACGTATCGCCCGGTGCGGGGTGGAGAGCACCGAACGTCTCGGCCGGCACAGGTGGAAGATCGAACGAACGATCGCGTGGCTTGACGGCTACCGCCGGCTGACCGTCCGCTACGAACGCAACGGCCGTAACTTCCTCGGATTCCTCTGCCTGGCCGCCGCGATCACCTGCTGGAAGAAACTGGCCACGTGAGACAAGCTCT
>NZ_SJXI01000101.1:0-14411 GCF_004337455.1 Parafrankia sp. BMG5.11
CTCCAAGCCGGTTTATCCCGGCACTACCAGATCTTGAATGGTCAGGGTCTGGTTACGGGAGTCCTGGATCGAGGTCCAGGCCGGTGTTTGGCCAAGGAAGCCGCCGATGAGGTCAAGTGGTATGAGCGTGGTCTATCGGAGTGCGGACAAGACTGTGGCTTTCCCTACCTGGGTGTTTCTCCCGGTCTGCCGGGGAACCAGGAACACGCATGCGGCCGCCGCGGCGACCCCGAGTACGGCGATGGTGATCCCCATGGGGAGTGCGGTGTCGGTGCCGGCGGACCCGACGACAGGGGCTGCCAGCGCGCCGAACAGGAACTGGGCGAGGCCGAGCAGGGCCGCTGCCGCACCGGCGTTGCCCGCTTGGTCGGCCAGTGCGTGCGCGATCGCGTTCGGGAAGGTCAGTCCCATGCTGGTGACCGTCACGAACAGGGTCGGCAGCACCATGCCCAGGCCCGCGTGGGCGGCGAGCGCGACGAACGCGGCAATGCCTCCGACTGCGCACATGGCGACGCCCGCGAGGAGCAGCACGCGTGGACCGGTGCGGTGGACGACGCGCCCGCCGAACTGGCTGGCGGCGATGAAGCCGACGGCGTTGACTGCGAACGCGACGCTGTACGCCTGTGGGGACAGGCCATAGATGTCCTGGAGGACGAACGGTCCCCCGGAGATGTAGGCGAACATGGCGCCGGCTGCGAACCCGAGGGCCAGCGCGCACCCGAGGACGGTCCGGTCGGCCAGCAGCCCGCGGAAGACCCGGAGGGTGGCACTCACCCCGCCGCGATGCCGGCGCCCGGCGGGCAGTGACTCGGCGAGCCCGGTGGCGGTGACGGTGAACAGCACCGCGCCGAGGCCGGCCAGGACGACGAACACGCCCCGCCAGGAGGTGACCTGCAGTACCTGGGCGCCGACAACTGGCGCGAGCATGGGGGCGAGGCCGGTGACGAGCGCGAGCGTGGCGAACAGCCGGGCGGAAGCCGTCCCGCCGGTCCGGTCGCGGGCGATGGCCTTGGAGATGACGATACCGCCGGCGCCGGCCGCTCCCTGTACGAACCGGAACGTGGCCAGTGCCCAGATGGACGGCGCGAGCGCGCACAGCAGCGATGCGAGGGTGTACACGGCGAGCCCGGCCAGCAGCGGGCGGCGCCGGCCGTAGCTGTCACTCAGCGGCCCGGCGACGAGCTGGCCGACGGCCAGGCCGAGCAGGCAGGCGGTCAGGGTCAGCTGCGTTGCCGAGGCCGACGTGTGGAAGGTTCGGGCCAGGTCGGGCAGCCCGGGCAGGTAGGTGTCGATAGAGAACGGGGCGAGTGCCGTCAGCGCGCCGAGGATGACGACCTGTGGTTGCGAGATACGGGACGAGGGCACGCGGTCCTCCGGGTTGCGGCGTCCGGGTGGCTGTAGCGGGGGCGGGCTCCCGGGTGCACCCCGGGATGGTCATCAGCTAGATCGCTGGTCCACGGCGGTTGCTTCTTCGGCGTGTCCGAGGCGTGTCCGGTATGGAGCTTCGCGCGTGGTGTCCTGATGACGAGGTTCGGCGCCGTCAGGCAATCTGTCCAAGACATTGTTTCGAGTGCACCGATCGAGGATCTCGATGGAAGTTCGTCAGCTGGAGTACTTCGTCGCCGTCGCCGAAGAGGCGAACTTCACCCGGGCCGCCGCCCGCTGCCACGTGGTGCAGTCCGCGCTCAGCTACCAGATCGCCCGGCTCGAGCGGGAGATCGACCTGCGCCTGTTCGAACGGACCAGCCGGTCTGTCCGGCTCAGCCAGGCCGGGGAACTGCTGTTGCCCTACGCCCGGCGAATCCTGGCCGAACTCGACCAGGCCACATCGGCGCTGGCAGGGCTGTCCGGAGTCGTCACCGGTCAGATGCGCCTCGGCATGATCGGAGCCGTCGAGACAACCAGCGAGATCGAGACAATGGTGGCCGACTTCCACCGACGCCATCCCGGAGTCGAGATCGCCATCAGCGACAACGGCAGCGTGGTAATGGCCGAACAGGTCCGGATCGGCGAACTCGACCTGGCATTCGTCGGCCTGTTCGCCGACCAGATCCCGGACGGGCTAGCGCACCGCATGCTGGCCACCGAGCCACTGGTCGCCGTCGTCGGCAGGACCCACCCTCTGTTCGGCCACACCTACGTGCGTCTACCCGAGCTCGCCAAGGGCACCCGCTTCATCGAACTGCGGACGGGGTCGGGGCTGCGTCTGCAGGTCGACGCCGCCTTCACCCGCGCCGGCATCACCACCCGGACCATCGCCTTCGAACTCACCAACCTCGGCGACATCATCCGCTTCGCCGCCCTCGGCCTCGGCGCGGCGATCGTGACCGCCTCCGCAGCCCGGAAAGCGGCGGAGGCATCAGGCGACATCGGGGTGCTACGGCTGGACGATCACGCCGCCCGGCACACGATCAGCCTCATCTACCGGAAACCAGCCCCCTCGGCGCCCAGTGCCCGGGCCTTCCTCGCCGCCCTCGACGGTTCCTGACCCTGCCCAATCACCGGCCTGCTCGTGCCGCTGGCCAAACCACGCGCTCGGCTGGCCGCCTTGACCTGGCTCATGCTGGCCGCGCTGCCGCACTCGGCGTTGCGACCTACCTCGTCGAGCAGCGTGCCGAGGGGCGCCGCGAAGTGCCAGCCGCACGTGTCACTGCTCGACCTCGCCGGGCCGCTGGCCCTGATCGGGGCGGCACAGTCGCTGGATCGGCAGCCTCGTACGGCCGCACGGCATTCACCTTTCGCCTGCGTCGCCGCCTACCCGACCCTCCGGCAGCGGCATCTCCGCCTGGCCAGCACGCACCGATCACCCGACCCCGGCCCAGCCCACACCTCAACCGATTCCGCGGACGAGCTCGGTGAGCACGATCTTCACCGGATCATCGTCGATGCGGGTGACCGGTGAGCGGTCCAGCTTCACGCAATCAGGGCGGGTGCGGGTGAGCTGCCGCAGACCCGCATAGCCCGAACCGACATCGTCCATGACGATGACGCGCCGGCTTTGCGCAACGCCTCCAACGCCGCGTTCAGGGCAGCTTCACCGTCGAAGGCGACCGCGTCGTTCAGCTCGAGTACCAGGCCCCGCCAGACCGCGCTGACCTCGAGAGAGGCGAGCAGATGGGGAGACACGTTGATGGCGAGAAAACAACGCGCGGGAAGACGGTCCCGGGCGGCGAGCGCCGCGCGCAGCACCCGTGCCTCCAGTTCGGCGGCGCAGCCGCGGCGGTTCGCCTCCGCGAACACGAGGTACGGCGCGTCCGCCAGGCGTGCTCCGAACCGGGCCAGGGCCTCGTAGCCTGCGACCACCCCGAGGCGCAAGTCCACGATCGGCTGGAAGACGAGAGTCGGCGCTGACGGGTCGGCGAAGATGCGATCCAGGTCAGGCCCCTCACCAGCGTCGACGCCCTGGCTGCTGTCACGCTCGGGGGCCGGGGCGGCGCTCGCCGCGCCGTTCTGGCGGGCCTCGCCGGCCGCCGGCACGGAGCCCTGTTCCGGCCTGCGCCGCCCCGCCGACTTCGTCCGGGCCTGGCCCACCTGGCGCCGCCGCCAGCGACGAGGACACAACCAGAGGCCGTTGCGGTTCAGGCGCGCCCGACGAGCTGAATGAGTGCGTCGCGGTCGGCATCCGGGAGCGAGCGCCACCGCTCGTCGACGGCGCTCGCAACCGCGTCGCGGAGCTTGAGTCCGTAGGCCCGGCCATCCTCGGTGAGCTCAAGGCGGGTGACACGCCGGTCCTCCGGGTTAGCCCGACGGGTGACGAGACCTCGGCGAACCAGTCGGTCAGCCATGCCGGTGATGTTGGTCTTGTCGCAGCCGAGCAGGTCGGCGAGCTCACCGAGGGCGGGCTGGCGGTTGTGTAGCAGACAGAGCATCTCGACCTGCTGGACGGTGAGCCCGGCGCCGCGCGCAACGGACCCGAGTATCACCCGCATCTCCCGATGCAACTCCAGCAGCGAGCGGGCGAGGCCGTCAGACTGCCCGGCGGAGGCCATACGGCGAGGGTACCCCACAGATGGTTTAGATCCTCGACTATTTTGGTTGAGTATCTCGACCGATGAGGTTCTCTACCGAATGGGGAATGATGATGGCATCCGAGCGCGGGGTGGCGTTGGTGACCGGCGGCTCACGGGGTATCGGGCGGGCCATCGCCGAACGCCTCGCCGCGACGGGAAACAGCGTGATCGTCAACTACCGTTCGCACGGTGCCGCCGCCGCGGAGGTCGTCGACGCCATCGGCCGGGCCGGCGGTGTCGCCGTGGCGGCACAGGGCGACATCACCGATCAGGAGCAGGTGCGTGAGCTGTTCGAGGTGGCCGAGCGGCGGTTCGGCCGGCTGGACACCGTGGTCAGCAACGCCGGTGTCGCCCGGTTCTCGTCCATCGCGACGGCGACCGACGAGGACTTCGAGCAGAGCTTCGCCACCAACACCCGGGCCGCCTTCGTCGTGCTGCGGGAGGCAGCCAACCGGGTGCGCGACGGCGGCCGGGTAGTGGTGATCTCGTCCGGGGTGACGCTCACCCGCCGGCCCGGCACCGGGGTCTACGGTGCGAGCAAGGCCGCGGTCGAACACCTGGTCCGTGTGCTGGCGAAGGAACTCGGGCCCCGGCAGGTCACCGTGAACTGCGTGCTCCCCGGCGGCACCCGCACCGATGCGCTCACCGCCGGTGTTCCCGCGGACGTGTTGGAGCAGATAGCCGCCGAGATTCCGCTGGGCCGCATCGGTGAGCCGGACGACATCGCCGAGATCGTGGCGTTCCTCGCCTCGCCCGGCGGCCGCTGGGTTACCGGCCAGTCCATCGCCGCCGGCGGAGGCGTGTTCTGAGCGGTATCCCGATCCCCGCCGATTCGGGCCTGCGGTGCTACGGGAGGCGGGCGAGGCCGCCGTACACGTTGACCTCGGCGTCAGTCGGGCCGTCCGGCCCGCTGTCGTCGGGCCGCCAGCGGTGCACCGGCTGCACCCCGGGCTCGACAACGTCGAGACCATCGAAGAAACGTGCGACCTCGCTGCGGGTGCGGACCATGGCGGGGATGCCCTGGCCCCGGCAGACATCGACGACACGCTGGACATCGTCAGGAGCGAAATCGGGGGTGACATGGGTCAGCGCCAGGTAGCTGCCGGCGGGAAGCACGTCGAGATAGCGGCGGACGATGCCGTACGGGTCGTCGGCGTCCGGGATGAAGTGCAACAGAGCGATGACGGACAGCGCGACGGGGCGGGTCAGGTCCAACGTGTCGCGCAGCTCGGCCGACTCGAGGGTCTTCTCCGGTTCCCGCAGGTCGGCGTCCAGGTAGGCGGTGCGGCCCTCACCGGTGCAGGTGAGCAGAGCGCGAGCATGGGCGAGCACGATCGGTACCACCCCTCGGTTGCACACACAGCCCGGCCACTGACGTGCGACCCACCGACCCTCTGAGCGCCTTCATCGAAGGACGCCGCATCACAGTGAGCGATCCGTCCTTCGGCCGGTCGGCAGCCATCCGGTTGGAAGACCTCACCCGGCAGGTACTGACCAACCCCTATCTGTCCGGATCAGGCGAGCCGCAGCCCGCCATCGCAGGGCAGGACCACGCCGGTGATGAATCCGTTCTCCAGGACCGCGACGATCGCCGCCGCGACCTCGTCGGGCCGGCCGTTGCGCCGGACCGGCGCTCGGCCGGCGAACTCGTCCAGCGCGGCGCGTCGAGCGTCCGCTGGCAGCTCGTCCCACCAGCCGGTCTCGATGACGCCCGGGGACACCGCGTTCACCCGCCGGGGAGCGAGCTCGACGGCGAGCGGCGGCACCGCGGCCTCCAGGGCGCCGTTGACCGCGGCCAACCCCGCGGTCCCCGGCAGCGCGGCCTGGGCCGACCCCGCGGTCACCAGCGTGATCGAGCCGTCCGCGGCAAGCGTCGGCATCGCCAGGGCCACGGCCCGCAGGTGAGCGACGGACTTGCCAAGAAACGCTCCGGCCAGGTCGGCGTCGGCGAGCTCGGCCGCGGGACCGGCCCCGCCTCGCCGGGTGACGGTGACGACCAGGTCACTGATCGGTCCCGCCTCGCTGAAGAAGCGCCGCAGCGCGCCGACGTCCTCGGCGTCCACCTCGATTCCCCTGGCCGATCCGCCCAGTTCCTTGACCGCCGCCTCGAGCCGGTCGCGGTTGCGGCCGCCGATGGTGACGGCCGCGCCCCGGTCGGCTAGGAGCCGGGCCGTGGCGAACCCGATCCCGGCGCTGCCGCCGAGGACGGCGACGTGACGATCTTGCGTGCTGCTGCTCGCGGACATCGCGAACCTCCATTTCCGAACGACCCGTTCGCAAACTCTACCATCAATACCGAACGGACCGTTCGGTTACGATGCGGAGGTGAATGAACAGCCCGCCCGCCGGCCCGGACGACCGCGCAGCGAGCGAGCGCGCGCCGCGGTGCTCGAAGCAACCCTGGCGCTGGCAGGAGAGGTGGGACCGGCTGGTCTCTCCATGGAGGCCATCGCGAGGCGGGCCGGCGTCAGCAAGGAGACGCTCTACCGCTGGTGGTCGTCCAAGACCGAGGTGATTTTGGATGCGATGGTCGAACGCGGGCAGATGAGCATCCCGCTCCCCGACAGCGGCAGCCTGCCGGACGACGTGCACGCCTTCCTGAGGTCCACGATCGACGCGCTCGACGACACCACCGCCCTTCTCCTGCGCGCGGTCGCCGCGGCGGCAGCCACCGATCAGGCGGTCGCCCATGACGTCCGAGACCGCTTCCTCATCACCAGGCGGGCCGCGCTCGGGACGCTCCTCGACCGGGCCGTCGCCCGCGGCGAGATCCCCAACGAGTACACGACGCCGCTGGCCGACTTCGTCTACGGTTCGCTGTGGTACCGACTGATCTTCGACGTCGGACCGCTCGACCACAGGTGGGCCGACGAAACAGCCGCGGCGATCACGGCGATCACGCGGCGGGCGCCCGGGCGCCCGCCGCGGCCGCCGGACTGATCAACCTCGAGGCCACCGTAGCTTGGCAGCACAGAACGTCGGGATGCCGAGATCGTGAAATGAGGTCGGGTAGGTGCGGATCCTGCTGCCGCCGAGCGAGGGGAAGGCCGAGGGTGGCGACGGGCCGTCGCTGCGGACGGCCGGGTTTGGCGACGGCCCGCTCGCGGGAGCCCGCGCCGAGGTCGCGCGGGCGGTCGCGGCGTTCTGCCGGGCCGACCCGAACGCGGCGGTCGTCGCGCTGCGGCTGCCGGCCTCGCGCGCGCAGGCCGACCTGGCCGCCAACACCGCGATGCTGGACGCACCGACGATGCCGGCGCTCGACCGATTCGTGGGCGTGCTCTACGAGGCGCTGGCTCCGGCGGCGCTGCCACCTGCCGCGCGAGCTGCGGCCAGCCACACCCTGTTCGTCTCCAACGGGGCGTTCGGCCTCCTCAGCGCGGCCGAGCCGGTGCCCGACCACCGGGTCGGCATGGCGGCGGCGATTCCCGGCCTCGGTGGCCGTACCGCACCGACCGTGCTCGCGGCCTTCTGGCGCGCCCGGCTCGCGCCAGCCCTGCCCGACCTGCTCGCCTGCGCCCCGGACGCCGTCGGCGAGCACCTCGTCGTGGACCTCCGCTCGTCGGACTACGCGACCGTGCCATCCCTTTCCGGACCGATCCGCGCCAGCGCCCTGCCCGTGCGTGCCCTGACCGAGAAACTCGTCGACGGGCGCTGGGTCCGCCGTCCACTCAGCTACCAGGCGAAGCAGACCAAGGGCCTGCTGACCCGCGCACTCCTGCTCGCCGAAGCCACCAGCCGCCTGGTGAAGACCATCGACGACGTGGCCGAGGTGGCAGAGTCCGCCGGCCTCGTCGCCGAGCCACGCGGCACCGCGACCGCGCCCACCCTCGACGTCATCACCCGCTGGAACCCGACCTGTGGGGCTCCAGAAACCCGATTTGGGCGGTGACCTGCGCGTTTGCCTGCCGGATGGGGTCTGCGTCGGGCAGGCTGGATGGTCATGGTGTGGTCGCTGCTCTACGCCCTGACACGCAACGCTCTCGGACTGATGTTGCTCCGCGTGCGCGGGGACACCGCGAAGGACGTGGAGCTCCTCGTCCTGCGGCACCAGGTGGCGGTGCTGCGACGGCAGGTCCACCGTCCGACGTTGGAACCGGCGGATCGGCTGATCCTCTCGGCCCTGTCCCGGCGGCTACCCCGAGCCCGCTGGGGTTCGCTCTTCGTCACCCCGGCCACCGTGTTGCGCTGGCACCGCGAGCTCCTCGCACGAAAATGGACCTACCCACGCAAGACACCCGGACGGCCACCAATCCGCCGGGAGATCCGCGAGCTGGTCCTGCGCCTCGCACCTGGGGACGCCGCAGGATCCAGGGAGAACTCGCCGGGTTGGGCTACCCGGTCGGAGTCGCCACCGTCTGGCGGATCCTGCACCGCGCCGGCATCGACCCTGCCCCCCGCCGAGCCGAGACCTCCTGGCGCACATTCCTGCGCGCCCAGGCCTCCGGCCTGCTGGCCTGCGACTTCTTCACCGTGGACACCGTGTTCCTGCAACGGATCTACGTGTTCTTCGTCGTCGAGCACGCCACCCGCCGAGTCCACCTCCTCGGGGTCACCAAGCATCCGACCGCGGCCTGGGTCACCCAGCAGGCACGGAACCTGCTGATGGACCTTGAGGAGCGCAGCCACCGGTTCCGGTTCCTCCTCCGTGACCGCGATACGAAGTTCACGGCTTCCGTCGACGCTGTCTTCGCCGGGGCCGGCATCGACGTGGTACGCACACCACCGCAAGCCCCGCAGGCGAACGCGATCGCGGAACGCTGGGTCGGCACCGCCCGCCGGGAATGCACCGACAGATTATTGATCGTCTCCGGACGGCACCTGACGTCAGTCCTCGACAGCTACGCGGAGCATTTCAACACCCACCGGCCTCACCGCTCCCTCGGCCAGCACCCACCCGACCCGCCACCCGTGCTCGCCCCGACGTCGAATTCCACCATCCATCGCACACACATCCTCGGCGGACTGCCGGGTAGCCGGCGGGAGTTTCACCCGCCGGCCCCCACAGATCCGGACGTGACACTCTCGCGTCATCCGGCTCGTGCTATCCGATGGCCGCTCCGATCGTCCAGTGGGCGAACAGGGCTGGCCTGCGGCGTTTGATCGCTGCAAGCGTCCTCCATGCCCGCCCAGGACGTCCGGTGAGCCGCTTGTACTTGCGCTGCAACCATCGCACCAGGTACTTGTCGATGGAGTGGAAGACCGGGTACAACGCGGAGCGCCTGAACGGGGTCTGTTGCGTTGCGGGATGGCAGGACATGGCTGGCCCTGTCGAGCGGGTGATCAGATCGCGAGGGTGAGCTCGGTGAACGCGGCCGTCAGCCGTGCATGCGGGGCGGTGTCGATCCCGAGTTCGTAGTGGCCGCGGCGGATGTTCTGGACCAACGCATGCCCCGTGCTGATCGTCTGGGCGGAGCGCAGCCGTTTCAGTCCGCGCATCGGGCGGAGCCGGGCTTTCAACCGGCTGTGATCGGATTCGATCCGGTTGTTCTCCCGCGCGGCATCCATGTGACAGGCCTCGGGTACCAGCTCGTCGAGGATCCGCGGGTAGACGGGGGCCTTGTCGGTGGTGACCTCGACCGGCCGGCGCCCGTGGGACAGCGCCCGGGCGAAGAACCGGCGGGCGGCGGCCTGGTCGCGGCGGAGGCTGGCGAGGACATCGATGACCTGCCCGTGCTGGTCAACCGCCCGGTACAGGTAGATCCACCGGCCGGCGACCTTGACATAGGTCTCGTCGACGAACCACCGGTCACCAGGACGGTGCCGACACGGCCGGGCGGCGTCAACGAGCAGTGGCGTGAAGCGCTGGACCCACCGGTAGATCGTGACGTGATCAACCTCGAGGCCCCGTTCGGCGAGCAGCTCCTCGACGTCCCGGTACGACAGCGCAAACCGCAGATACCACCGCACCGCCAGCACGATCACCTCAGGCGGGAACCGAAACCCCGCGAACTCCGACACCGGAACCGGTGGACAGCCACGACGTCGACGCACCATTCGATCATGACTGATCGACGGCCGCGGGACAGCGGACTCCGCCGATGCAACAGTGCCCTACAAGGAACGGAACACCGTCGAACGTCTGATCAACAAGTTGAAGGCCTGGCGGGGAATCGCCACCCGCTACGACAAGACCCCGGGCAGCTACCTTGCCGGCCTTCACCTCCGCGCCTCGATGATCTGGATCAAGGAGTTCACCCGGACCCCCCTTTGATCACAACCAGATACGCGCCCTAGGGGAGCCCGGCTTCGTAGGCGGCGATCACGAGATGGACCCGGTCGCGAGCGCCCATCTTCGCGAGGATGCGGCCCACGTGAGTCTTGGCGGTCAGCGGGCTGACGACCAGCTCGTCCGCGATCTCTTGGTTGCTTCGGCCCGCGGCGATGAGCCGAAGCACCTCGCGTTCGCGCGCCGTCAGGCTGGCCAGCCGCTCGGGCGCAGGCGCGTCCGGGTGACTCAGCGCACGGGTGATGACCGCCCTGGTCGCGCCGGGCGACAGCAGCGCCTCCCCCGCCGCGATGGTGCGGATGGCGTCCAGCAGCGCGTCCGGACGGGTGTCCTTGGGCAGGAATCCGCACGCCCCCGCGCGAAGGCCGCGCAGTACGTTGGTGTCTGTCTCGAACGTGGTCAGGATCAGCACCCTGCTGCCGCTCGCTCCATCGTCAGCGAAGATCTGCCGAGTCGCCTCGATGCCGTCGGTGCTCGGCATCCTGATGTCCATCAAGACGACGTCGGGGCGCAGGTCCCGGGTCAGCGTCGCCGCCTCGTCGCCGGTGCCGGCCTCCCCGACGACCTCCATGTCGTCAGCGGAGTTGACCAGCAGCGCGAACGCGCCGCGCACCAGTGTCTGGTCGTCGGCGAGCAGGACCCGGATCACGACGGCACCCGCCAGATCTCCGGCAGCGGCAGGCTGGCCCATACCTCGAATCCTCCGGACTCGCCCGGGCCGGCGGACAGTTCGCCACCGACGGCCTGTGCTCGCCCTGTCATCCCGGCGATCCCGAAGCCGGGTGTCACGGTTGAGCTCGGTCGCGCGGGCCCGTGATCGACGACCGCGATCCGCAGCCGGTGGCCGTTCTGGTCGAGCCGGACGGTCGCGTGCTTGGCCGTCGAGTGTCGAATGACATTGGTGAGCGACTCCTGGATGATCCGATAGGCCACGACGGACACCGTCGACGGCAACTCGTCCGGGAGCCCGTCAGCCTCCACGTCGACTCGGACATCAGCCGCCTCGGCCATCTCCACCAGACGCTGCAGCTCGCCGAGGTGGGGCGCTGGCTCGGTTGGCTCGGCCTCGCCACCATGCAGCACGTCCAGAACGGCACGCAGCTCATGGAGTGTGGCCCGGCTCGTGTCCGACAGGTTATGCAGCGTGCTGGACAGCTCCCGCAGCGACGCATCCCCGCGCCTCGGCAGCTGGTCGATCAGGTGCGCAGCGACGGAAGCCTGGACGTTCGCGACCGCGAGGCCGTGCGCTAGGACGTCGTGCAGCTCGGCAGCGATCAGGACCCGCTCCTCGGCGACCCGCCGCTCGACCTCGTCGGCACGCTCCTGCTCGAGCCGCGCGGTGACGGCGGCCTTCCAGTTTTCATGGAAGCGGACCGCCAGCCCGGCAAAGAAGGCCATGAACAGCCAGCCGACGCCGAGGAGAGCATCGTCAGGTGCCCCCGACGCCTCGTCGGCGAGGACCGGCACGGTCACCGCGGCCACCGCCAGCAGGGCGGCGGCGGCCCGCCGCGGTGGCTCGCTGCAGCGCGCCGCCGTGAACGCCGCCACAAGTGAGGCCGGCATCGTGGCCTCATGGGGATAGTCGAGGACGTGGTACGGCGTCGACACGGCGAGGACCGCGAGGACGACGAGGATCGGCCAGCGCCGGCGGGCCAGTAACGCCGCCGACATCGCGCCCAGGAGCGCGATCGCCCACAGATCTACGCTTCGCTCGCCGTCGAAATCGACCGCCTCGAGCGTGATCGCGACGACGACGCCGAGCACGAACGACGCCGCTGCCAGCAGCCGATCGGCTACTGGCGGACGGAGCGCCATCATCGTTCACACAGGGTCATCGACACAGTCCTATGCCGCGCGCCAGAGCTTGCTGGGCCACCAGATCCGCGAACCCAGCGACATTGTCAGTGCAGGAACCACGATGGACCGCACCAGCAAGGTGTCGATGAGCACGCCGACAGCGACCAGTATCCCAATCTCGACGAGCATGACGAGCGGCAGCGTGGCGAGCACCGCGAACGTCGCCGCCAGCACGACGCCGGCCGAGGTGATAACGCCGCCGGTCACCGCGAGGCCACGCTTCGTGCCATCGACAGTGCCGTGCCGGGCGGCTTCCTCACGTACCCGGGTCATCAAGAAGATGTTGTAGTCGACACCGAGTGCGACCAGGAAAAGGAACCCGATCAGGGGCACCGACGGCTCCAACCCGGCGAAACCGAGCACCTGGTCAAACAACAGGTTGCACAATCCGAGGGCTCCGAAGAACGACACCACGACGGTGGCGACCAATACCAGCGGAGCCACGATCGCCCGCAGCAGTAGCCCGAGGATGGCGAGCACCACCAGCAGGATCAGCGGCATCACCAGATTGCGGTCGCTCTTGTTGGTCTCGGCCTCGTCAAGCCTTTCGGCACTCGGCCCGCCGACCAGCACGGCCTCACCGGCGACCTCGTGCACGTGCTCCCGCAGCCGCTTGATCGTTGCCGTCTCACCCGCGCTTTCTGGCGAGTCGACCGGGATCACGGAGATCTCCACCCAGTCGTCGCTGGCCCGGCCGATCTTGGCTTCGGCAACCCCCGGCGTACTTTCGACGGCGGCCAGGACCTCGCGGCTCTGGTCCGGCCGACTCATCACGGTGAGCGGCTGACCGCTCTGGTCGGGGTAGCGCGCCTCGATCAGCTTCGCCCCGGTCACCGACTCCGGTGTCGAACGGGCGAACTGGTCCAGCTGCGGAAGCGAGCCGCTGGCACCCACTGTGCCCAGCGCGAGACCGCCCAGGATCATCAGCGGCACCGCCCAGCTGACGACGCGGCGGCGCGCAACCAGCTCGCCAAGCCGAGCCCACCGAGAACCAGATGCGTGTGCCTCAACCCCGACTCGCGGCACGAACGGCCAAAAGACCCGGCGCCCGAGCACCACCAGCAGGGCCGGGAAAAGCGTCAGCATGACGAGCAGCGCGGACCCGATGCCCGCCGCACCCACCGGGCCGAGACCGCTGGTGCTGTTGAGATCCGCGGCCAACAGGCACAACAGGCCGGCTACCACCGTCGCTGCCGAAGCGAGGATTGCCGGGCCGGCCCCACGCAGCGCCGCCAGCATCGCGTCGATCGGCCGCTCGTAGTGGTGCAACTCCTCGCGGTAGCGAGACACGAGAAGCAAGGCGTAGTCAGTGCCCGCGCCGAAGACCAGGACGATCAGCAGCGCCGAACTCATGCTCGTCACGGTGAAGTCGAAGATCTGGGTGAGCGCGTAAACAACACCCATCGACATGATCGCCGCGACGCCGACCGCCGTGAGCGGGACCAGCCACAGCAGCGGACTGCGGTACGTCAGGATCAGCAGGACCGCCACCACTACGGCAGTAGCGAGCAGCGACGTCGAGTCGACGGCATCGAAGACCTCGTCCATGTCGGACCCTAGCGCGGTCGGACCGGTGACATATGCGTTCAGACCGTCCGGCCGGTCGGCGAGAAGGTCACGCGCATCCGCGGTCGCGCCGGCCTTCTCGCCGATCGCCTCGCGGTCGAGCGGCAGCGTGTACATCAGGGCCGTGCCGTCGTCGGAGTCGACGATCTGGGGCGGTGCGTCGGTGTTGTTGCCGAATCGCTCCGCCAGCTCGGTCTGGCCGCGTACGACCGCCTCCCGATCGCCCGGTTGGAGGCCGTCGGGTCGTTCGTACACGACCACGAGCAGGCCGTTCTCGCCGCCGGGCAGCTCGGCCTCGGCCTGGAGCGCCTTGGTCGACTGGGCGCTGGCCGGCAGGTAGTCGGCCTGGCCATCGCGGGTCACCGAGTCGAGTTTGCCGGCGAGTGAGTAGCCGCCCACCACCAGCCCGATCCACACAGCCAGCATGAGCCACGGCAGCACGGTCTTGGTCCGTGATCTCTTCGGTCTGGTATCGGCACCGGAGTGGTCGGGCGCCCGTAGTTCAGAAGTCATGGCGATCACGCTGCCAAGCCGGCGGGGCTGACGCGTCTGGCCACGGCAGACACTTCGCCGTACTCCGCGCGGAGTACGGCGGCGGCTGGGGCAGACGGCTAGTAGGACTTGATTAGGTCTGTCATTGGTTGTACTGACTGTCGTCTTCGTGTGTGTGGCGGTGGTTGGTATGGAACTGGGTGAGATGGGCCGTGTGCGGCCGGTGATCGAACGGTTCGCGGCGGAGATGTTCGCGGATC
>NZ_SJXI01000102.1:0-30460 GCF_004337455.1 Parafrankia sp. BMG5.11
GGTCGCACCCGTGAATGGACACCCCGGTTCTCACTCAACCTTGTACTTGAAGGCGGCTGATCGCGTGGCGGACGAGGTCGGTCAGGGCGTCGCGGTCGTCGAGAGTTTCCTCGGGGACGCTGTAGTAGGCACGGACCGTGACGTCCCTGCCGGCCGCCCGGTAGACGAACGGCCTGCCACCCGCCGTCTCCCACGCCGACCGTTCACCGTCCGCGACCTTGAGGTAGAGGGTGTCCATTACCAGGGCGACCTGCCGTCCGGCGTGGCACAGCGCCCAACCACCGAAGAACCGCCGCAGCGTCATGCCACCGAGGGACTCGACCTGGTCGAGGACGTGCCGGGCGAGTTCCAGGTGCCCGCTCACGGCGTGGCCCGGGCGGTCCGCGCCTGTAGGGTGCCAGAACTCGACCACCGGCCTTGACCTGGGGTTTTAGGCGGCTCGTTCATATTCGTTGATCAAGCTGCCGAGGACAGGCTGGCGCTTGACGTTCCTGGCTCAGGTCTGCGACGGGACGGTCGGGCCATGGTGGTTGAAGGTCGCGGCCACGGTGGGGTCGTCGTCCGTTGTAGTGGGCCGCGTACTCGACCAGGACAGTACGCAGGTGCCTTTCACCGACGATCAGCATCCGGTCGGTAACCTCGGTCCGGACGGTTAGGACAAACCGTTCCGCGTAGGCGTTCGCGCGGGGAGCCCGGGGTGGGACCTTGACCGTGGTGATGCCGGCGTCGGCGAGGACCGCGTCGAACGATGCGGTGAACTGTCCGGCGCGGTCGCGGACCAGGACCTGGAAGTCGGCCGTCCGGTCGCCGAGGTCCAGGAGGAGGTTGCGGATCTGTTGGGTGGTCCACGGGCCGTCGGGGTGGGAGGTGACCCCGAGGATGTGGACGGAGCGGGAGCCGACCTCTAGGACGAAGAAGCAGTACAGACGGCGGAGCGTAATGGCGCAGTCCACGTGGAAGAAGTCCACGGCCAGCATCGTCGACGCCTGCGTGCGCAGGAACTGTCGCCATGTGGTGTCGGTCTGCCGTTGCGGAGCTGGGGGAGCCCCAGGGACGTCAGGACCCGGCGGATCGTGGAGGCGCTGACCCGGTGGCCGAGCTTGAGCAGCTCGCCCTGGATCCGCTGGTAGCCCCACGTCGTGTTCTCGGTCGCAAGCCGCTCGATCAGCGCGGCGATCTCCTGGCTGATCGGTGGCCCTCCCGTCCGGTGCGTGTGGGTCCATGTCCGTGTGATCAGGCGGCGGTGCCACCGCAGGACGGTCCCCGGGGGTGACCAGCCGGTGCGCTCCCAGCGCTCTGGGCAGGAGCCTGATCAGAGCGGCGAGGACCGCCCGGTCCGCCCAGTCCCACCGGGGCTTGGGCTGGGTGCGGCGCAGCACCGCGACCTCATGCCGCAGCACGAGCAACTCGATGTCCTTTGACGCCGACGAACGGCCGAAGAGAACCAGCCAGCCACACACCCGAACGAAGATCAGACAGAGCAGGCGCACAGACACAGCCGACCATCATGCCGCCGGCCCCGTACCGGCGCATCGCCCCAGGTCACAGGCCCAGGCCGACTTCTGGCACCCCACAGGGGCCCCGGAACGGCCACGGCCCGCCGGCGGCGGCCGGCGGGTCGGTGGTCCCGCCCGGGTGTGCGGATGATCGCCAGTTCCGCCCCGGACAACCCCCGATCACTGTTGGACTGGGCCCAGCGCGCGGACGCCAGCCCCTTCCACACCCTCGGTCTCCTCGACCGGGTCGTCTACGACAACCCGGAACCGCTGATCACCCTCGCCGCGATCGTCGGGGCCACCACGCGGATCCGTGTCCAGACCGAGGTACTGATCGCACCCCTGCGGGAACCCATCCTGCTGGCAAAGCAGGCGGCAACCCTGGACCGTCTCGCCGACGGCCGCTTCACCCTGGGCAGCGGCCTGGGCGGCTGGGATGACGACTACCGCGCGGTGGGGGCGAACATCCACCAGCGAGGCCGACGGCTCGACGAACAGATGCGATCCTGCGGGGCATCTGGTCCGGTGAGCCCGCCGGCCAGAGCCTCGGGACTGTCGGACCGGCGCCCACTCGCCGTGGCGGCCCGGAGGTACTGTTCGGCGGGTTCAGCGCCGCCGCGCTCGCGCGGGTCGCCCGCTGGGGCGACGGTTTCCTCTGCGCCACCCCGCCGGCCGTCGCCGACGACCTGCTGCGCACCGTCGAGAAGGAATGGGACCAGGCTGGCCGCACCGGCCGGCCCCGGCTGGTCGGACAAGTCAACGCCGCACTCGGACCCGACAGCGTGCTCACCGAAGGGCGTGCGGTCATTGCTCACTACTACGGCTCCAGCGACTACACCCAGCAGGTCCTCGACGCGTGGCTCACCACCCCCCGGCAGATCCGCGACGCCCTCGAAGCCTTCGCCAACCTCGGCGCCGACGAAACGATCGTCTACTGCTGGTCGCCCGACGCCGATCAGGTCGACCGCCTCGCCGACATCGTCGCCTGATCCCCGCCGAACGAAGGTAGATAGAGAAGCCTGACAGACGCGGTGTCAGCAAGCCTGTGGGGCTCCAGAATCCCGATTTGGGTGGTGACCTGCGCGTTTGCCTGCGAGGCTGGGCCCATGTCGGGCAGGCTGGACGGTCATGGTGTGGTCGCTGCTCCACGCCCTGACACGCAACGCTCTCGGCCTGATGCTGCTCCGGGTACGCGGGGACACCGCGAAGGACGTCGAGCTCCTCGTCCTGCGACACCAGGTTGCTGTGCTGCGACGACAGGTCCACCGCCCGGCCCTGGAACCGAAGGATCGGATGATCCTCGCAGCCCTGTCCCGGCTGCCCGGCCGCCCAGTCCCACCGGGGCTTGGGCTGGGTACGGCGCAGCACCGTGACCTCATGCCGTAGCACCAGCAGTTCCAGGGTCCTTGGCGGCCGACGAGCGGCCGAGTAGAACCAGCCAGCCACAGAGCCGAACGAAGATCAGGTACAGCAGGCGCACGGACATAGTTGACCGTCATGCGGCCGGCCCCGCGCTGGCGCATCGCCCCAGGTCACAGGACCAGGCCGACTTCTGGCACCCCACAGGCACCCCGCGGGCCCGCGCCGCTCGCGCGGCCTTCCACAGTGCCTCGTCCGCGGCGTCGGCGGCGTCCGCGGCGGCGGCCAGCGCGGCCAGCGTCTGCTCGTCCTCGGGGTCGCGGGGCGTCCAGACAGGCCGGGGTATACCCGGCACCCTACCGGGTTTCCGTCTCACGTTGACACGCCTACCCTGAGATCATTACCGTCTTATCTTGATATGCAAACTCCGCCGCCAGAGGTCCGAGACCGGCGGGAGTGAAACGGGTCCACAGGTTGTGACCACCACCCAAATAGGGTGGTGGTCCGAGCGATATTGGGCGACGGCGCGGTGGCCAGTTTATCGCATTGCAGGTGGGCAAGACTGGCCTAGTGCACCCGAATAGATCAGTTCGGTTCGATCGACGCGCCGGCACCAAGGCGTGACGCCTGTTGCGGGTAGCAGCCATTCAGCAAGCTCAAGAGAATCTCCTACGGAAACCATGAGGAGGAGAATGACTACCAAAAGGAAGAGAGCCGTCTACAAGCTGATACTGACGTCAGTCATCGCCCTCGCGAGTCTCCTGTTCACACCCGCACTCGCTCAGGCACAGTCGTTCGGCGGCACGGTGAGGGGACAACGAGTCCAGCCGTTCGGCGGCACGGTGACAGGACAACGGGTCCAGCCGTTCGGCGGCACGGTGACAGGACAACGGGTCCAGCCCTCTGGCGGCACGGTGACAGCACGCCCACTACCGCCCGGACCAGAAGACGTGTCCCCGCCTAGGTCGGGAGACTTTGGACCTGTTTGGCCCCAGGGGTGCGGTCCGGGGGGACAGTTCTGTGTGCCGGGGCAGAGTGGGGATCGGTTCGACGTTGAGAACAGATGATCTTTAGGTCGGTTCTTGTGCAAGAGGGCTTCCGGTCGGCACTGGGCGCACTGCCGGCCGGGGGCCCTCAATCGTCTCCGGACTCCGCCGGCGCTGGTTCGATCCACGCCGCGGTGAGCTGCGCGGCCAGCCACGCCTTGGCCCGCCGGTACGCCCACAGCCCTCCGAGCTCCGGCCGGATGGAGGAGGTCGGGCTGCGGCTGCACCCGACCAAGACCAGGATCGTGTACTGCAAGGACGGAAGGCGACGTGGCTCGTACGAGCACACCTCGTTCACGTTCCTGGGGTACGCCTTCCGGCCCAGAGGCGCCAGGAGAGCCGACGGGACGATGTTCGTGGGCTTCCAGCCCGCGGTCAGCCCTGAGGCGCTGGGGAGGATGAGCCAGCAGGTCCGCCGATGGCGGATCCACACGCGAACCAGACACGACCTGGGCGAGCTCGCCGCGCTGATCAATGCGGTCGTGGCGGGTTGGATGAACTACTACGGCCGGTTCTACCGGTCGCAGCTGTCCCCCCTCCTGCAACAGTGCGACGAGAAGAGCGGAGTGAACCGAGAGGCTCACGCTCCGTTCTGCGGGAGCCGGGGGTGCGATCCCCCCGGGCCACCCGACCAGGTCTCGACCGTGTACCAGCCGGCGAGATGTGCAGCTGACCGTATCGGTGCGGTGTCGTCCTGCTACCAGCAAGCCCCTGCTGTCGTCCTGTTCTGACCGGGGTCGCATCATCTGCGCGGTGAGCGAGAGCGCGGAGATGAGCGGAGACGCAGTCGCCACCGGTGGCACCCCGCGACGATCATCTGGCCCCGCGGGGTCGACATCCGCACCTGTCAGCACGGCAGCCTCGCTGACATCGGCGCCACCGGTTCCACATACCTTCGCCGGGGCCGACAGTCCGCCGATCGAGGAGCCGGATCTCTCCTCGGCAGTGATCGAAGCGCAGCGCGGTGACGAGGCGGCCTTCAGGTTGATCTACCGGCTGATCCAGCCGGGTCTGCTGCGGTACCTGCGGGTACTCGTCGGCAACGACGCCGAGGATGTGGCGTCCGAGGCGTGGCTGCAGATAGCCCGGGACCTGGCATCGTTCCGCGGGGACTTCGACGGGTTTCGTGGCTGGGCAGCCACGATCGCGCGTCACCGCGCGCTCGACCACCTGCGCCGACGCACTCGCCGCCAGCGAGACGACATACCAGTTGAGATGGTGACGACAGAACTGGCCGCGCCCGACGACACCGCCGGAGGGGCGTTGGAGGCGATGTCCACCGAGGCCGCCATGCGCCTGATCGCGGGTCTGCCGTTGGACCAGGCGGAGGCGGTGCTCCTGCGGGTAGTCATGGGGCTGGACGCGAAAACCGCGGGGCGGGTCCTGGGCAAGCGCGCCGGCGCAGTCCGCACCGCGGCGCACCGGGGGTTGCGCCGGCTCGCCGAACAGCTCGCTGAGCAGAGGATCACCGAAGCCGGTCGACCGGAGGCAGGTGAACATGATCGGGGTGACAGCACGCGACGATGACCATGGGCCGCGGCCCGGTGTAACACCGGCGAGAGCTTCGACGCTGAAGGACGTGAGATGAGCACACACCGACCCCGTCGGATCGGCCGGGGCGAGGCAGAACGGATGCTTCGCGGCGGCCCGGTCAACGACGGGGTCGGTGCGGATCCCCTTGCCGACCTGCTCGCCGCCGTGGCCGCTCCGGCCCGCGATGGCGAACTTGACGGTGAGGAAGCGGCCGTGGCCGCTTTCCGGGAGGCGCGTCTCACCCACGTCACCCAGCCGCGGAGAAAACCCATGATCAAGCTGATGTTCGCAAAACTCCTGACCGTGAAGGCCGCCGCAATGGCGGCCGGGGCCACGGCTATCGGTGGCGTCGCCGTCGCTGCCAGCACAGGAGTACTCCCCATCGCCGGTGGGGGTGGCAGCGCCGCTGTGTCCCCGACGGCCTCGCCCTCCGCCGAGGTGAGCATCCCGGCGATCCCCGTGCCGAGTGCCGGCGCGTCCGTCTCGGCGTCACTGCTCGGCCTGTGCCACACCCACACAGCCGCCGCAGCGACCGACGCCCGCACGACTCTCGATTCCCCGAACATGCGCGCGCTCGTCACTGCCGCCGGCAGCCCTGACAAGGTCGACGCCTTCTGCGCGAAGGCACTACAGGCGGAGACCGACGCCGCCGCGACACCGGGCACCACCGCCGGTGTGAGTGGAAGTGCGGGGCCGGGCGGTGCTGGTGTCGGCGCACAGGTTCCGGGTGCGGGTACGGGTGCGAGCGCGGGGCCGGATGGTGCGGGTCTTGGCGTCCATGTGGGGCCGAGCGCAGGAGTGGGTGCGAGTGCGGGGCCGGGCGGTGCTGGTGTCGGCGCGCAGGTTCCGAGCGTGGGGGTGGGCGCAAACGCCGGCCAGGGCGGCGCCGGACTCGGTGCCAGCGCGGCCCCGTCGGTGCATCGCTGACCGGTAGGCGTCACACGATGTCTGGTAGATCACTGCAGCCGTGCCGACGTGATCTACCAGACATCGTTCCGCCTGCTGAGCGCTCCGCGCGTTTCCGTCGCTCATCGCCCGTGACCATCCTCCACCCACGGTGTCGACAGAGCGGGCCACCCCTTCACCCAGTGCTGCGCGGTCTTGGGATCCACGCCGAGCGGCTCGACCAGCCGCCGGTTGCCCCCGCCGACCCCGCACCCGGCGGGGCCGACACCTGTCGCACACGCATCCTCGGCGGGCTGATCAACGAATATCGCAACACCGCCCGACCACTTGCACGGAAGATCCCGTCAACCGCAAAAGACCAGCTCACAGGCCGAATCGGGGTTCTGGAGCCCCACAGGCGGACCAGGCCGTACGGGTCGTCCGCCTCAGGGATGAAGTGCAGCACGGCGATCAGGGAGAGCACGAGCGGCCGGTCGAGGTCGAGAGTCTCGGCCAGCTCGGGCGAGGCGAGGATCTTCTCCGGCTCGCGCAGGTCGGCGTCGAGGTAGGTGGTGCGGCCCTGCCGGGTACCGGTCAGCAGGGCGTGGGCGTGCGCGAGGACGATCGGTACCACCCCTGGGTTGCACATGTCCGTTTTTTGAGGCTCATGCCGGCGCGGCCCGTCGAACGGTGAGGTCGCCGCAGCTCAGCCCGGGGGTGTCGCCGGCTCACCCCGCGGCCTAAGAAATCTTCGGAGGTTCGTCCGCCGCTGCTGGTCGCACGCTCAGCGCCAGGCCCACGTCCGCGGCCAGAGCGAGCCGAAGCCTGGATTGTTCGCCAGTGCGATCTCGTCCCAGTAGGAGGGGCGCATCATCGGCTGTCAAGGGCCATTGAGAACGGCCCCAGCCTGGGAGGATGCACCGTCGCGTCGCCAGGCAGTGCCCGCGTGAGCGGCCCGTGTCTCGCGGACAGGTTCGGCGATGCATGGCCGGGTACCGGCACAGCGCACTCGCCGTGTCCCGGGCCCGCTTCGCGGGCTCCTCAGCTTCCCGCTCACCATCCCTCACGCATCGAACCTTAGTTCGAGCGCGAGGCCGCCGAGGAGAGGATCCCCCGGCCCGGCCAGGACGAGCCGAAGACTCGACGAGCCGGGATCACAGACCAGGACACGACGGTCCGAGGTCGGGGCCGGGGGAGCTGTTGACACTGGACCGCCTTCTGAAGGTCACCGATGCCGGGCTGCCGGTGCTCTCGAGGTGTGCGTACAACATGCGGATGGCGGTGGCGCCCTCGCCGACGGCCGAGGCGACTCGGCGGACGGTGCCGCTGCGCACGTCGCCCACGGCGAAGACGCCGGGTTGGCTGGTCTCCAGCATGTGCGCACGGCAGTCGGGACGCCGCGGCGCGCCGTCCCGCGTCGTCGCGGCGGCGGTCGTGGCGTTGCTTGCCGCATTGGTCGCGGTGGTGGTCCTGGTCATGGCTTCTTCCGCGTCCGTGCCGGTGAGCACGAAACCGCGGTCGTCCAGCGCGACGGTGTCCGCGAGCCACC
The DNA here is from genome assembly GCF_004337455.1 of Parafrankia sp. BMG5.11. Classification (NCBI taxonomy): domain Bacteria; kingdom Bacillati; phylum Actinomycetota; class Actinomycetes; order Frankiales; family Frankiaceae; genus Parafrankia; species Parafrankia sp. BMG5.11. The sequence goes on from NZ_SJXI01000102.1 coordinate 7,869, forward strand.
CGGTGCAGGGCTTCGCGCCGATGAAGACGAAGAGTGCCTCGGCCGGGACTGTGCGCTGTTCACCGGTGTGCTTGTCGCGCAGGACGAGAGCTCGCAGCGAGTCGTCTCCCTGGACCTCCTGGACCTCTGTGTGTGGCACGACGAACACCCGGGGATGCCGCATGATCCGGTCGACCAGGTACCGGGACATGTTCCCGGTCAGGTCGTCCTCCCGGACCACCAGGTGGACGACCGGTGCGACGTCGGCCAGGAAGATCGTTGCCTGCCCGGCGGAGTTGCCACCGCCGACTACCGCGACCGGGCGGCTGACGCACAGGCGGGCCTCCATCACCGTCGCGGCGTAGTGGACATCCGTCCCCTCGAACTTCTCGATGCCGGGCACGTTCAGCCGGCGGTAGCGCGCGCCGGTGGCGATCACCACGGTCCGGCTGACGATCTCGGTGTGAGAGCTGCCGGTGTCGCACCGGACCACGTACAGGTCACCGTCCGGTACCAGCGCCACCGCCTCGGCCGGCACGTTGATCTCGGCGCCGAACTTGTGCGCCTGGATGGCCGCCCGGTCGGCGAGTTCCGCCCCGGAGATCCCCGCGGGGAAGCCGAGGTAGTTCTCGATCCGGGACGATGTGCCTGCCTGCCCGCCGGTGGCGACGGCATCGAGCGCGGTGGTGGCCATCCCGTCCGAGGCGGCGTAGACAGCCGCCGCGAGCCCGGCGGGACCGGCCCCGACGACCAGCACGTCCCGGACCGACGTGTCCGCTCGCGCCACTGGCAGGCCGATGGCCTGGGCCAGCTCGGTGTTGCTCGGATTGTGCAGCACCAGGGTGTCCCGCCAGATCACCACCGGGGTGTCCTGGGGCTTCAGGCCGATGGCGCGCAGCACCTTCTCCGTCTCGCGGTCCTGTTCCAGGTCCACGAACCGGTGCGGCAGCCGGTTGCGCGCGGCGAACTCCCGCAGCCGCCGGCTGTCCGGGCTGTAGCGGGAGCCGATGATCCGGAACCCGGCCCCCAGGCCGATCAGCATCGATCGGCGCTGGAAGCAGGTCCGCACGATCTCGTCGCCGAGGGCGGCGTCGCGGTTTATCACGTCCCGCAGGACGTCCAGCGGCACCGCGAGCATCTCGCTGTCCTCGCCGGCGACCGCGGTGAAGAAGGAGACCTGACCCTCCAGTAGACCCAGCTCACCGAGGTAACGACCGGGTCCGTGCACCCGGACCACCCGTTCCTCGTCGGTGCCGTACCCGGTGATCACGAGTACCTTGCCGCGCAGGATGACCAGGAACTCCTCGGTCCGTTCGCCCTCCCGGACCAGCACCTCGCCCGCTCGGGCCTGGCGCCGTTCCCCACGGGCGGCCAGGGTCGCGATCTGATCGTCGGACAGCCTGGGATACGCCCCGTACAGGTCGGGTGTCTCAGTCAGATCAGGAGTCTCTGTCAGGTCGGACGCGTCCCTGCGTTCGGAGGTCAGCGTGGATGCGGCGGCCGGTCCCTCCCCGTCCGTTGCGCCGTGCTCCCGCCGAAGGTCCTGGTCGGTGGTCGAGCGCCGCTCAGACATACGACTCCTCGAAGTGGCCTGTCATGCTGCGAGCGGAAAGGTTTCCGGTGGTTCTCGTCGACCACGATCACGGTCCGCGCCGAGACGTCCATCGCCGGTCTTCCGTCCCGGAACATCTGCTCTCGGTGCAGCAACTCACGGCCTTCGGCCTCCGCCACCCGCTGGATGACCTCGGAGGAGAGGCTCATGCCGCGGATCATGTGGTCGTTGAGAACCAGCACCCCGCCGCTGGCGATCGTGCCCATCGCCAGTTCCTCCTGGTCCGGCACCCCCAGCTTGCGGACGACGAAGACGTCGAGTGGCGCGCCGAGATCCTTCGCAACCTCGTAGGCGACCGGCACCCCACCCCGCGCCAGCCCCAACACCAGCACGTCAGGACGGCATCGGTACTGGCCGAGAAGTCCCGCCAGGAATCTGCCGGCATCCCGGCGGTCACGGAACACGCGGTTGTTCGACATGACCTTGTATCCTGCCTGTTCGGCGGCCAAGGGTGGCGTGATTCCCCATCGCGGCCAACAGAAACCACATCGCCGGTCCGCGGCTATCTCCCCGCGGGCTTCCCGGGCTCCCGCGGCCCCGCGCGGAGGAATGGGAGCATGCGGTTATATGGCTGAGATAGCGTTTATGTGAGCTCGAAGAAATGATCTCTTGCGGAACCGGCCCACCCGTTTCACTCTGGCTATGTGGACGTGGGCAGAGTGGACCTGGGTGGAAACGAAGCAACGAGGATCGGGAGAGATCATGGCGGTGAAACTGAACAGAAAGGCCTATGACCATGCCCGGAAGCTGATCGAGGACAGGAAGGTCGTTCTGGACGAGCGGGACGACTGGAGTGAGCATCAGCCGTCAGCTCAGCAGGAGAACAGGTTCATCGAGGAGCACGGCCTCGGTGAGTACCAGAAGTGGTACCTGGGGATCGACGACGAGATCGGCGAGGACCGGAAGACGCGGTACAAGTTCCCCTACGGAGACTTCGAGAACGTGCACCGGGGCGGGGTCCTGTCGGCCGAGTCGAGAGCCGGGCAGTACAAGCATTTCGACGTTGAACAGGCCGCCGCCCACCTGCATGGAATGCTTGACGTCGTACGCGCCGGATAGTGGCGCGTGCGCGACCAGCCGAGGGAGGATCACCATGCCGGTTATGGGCGTGACCAGGTTCGAGCGATTCTTCCGGACCGCCGCGGGTCTGGACATAGACAAGAACGACGTGAAGCGTTACGGCGATTTCGTCAACGACAAGGTCTTCGATCTGCTGCTCATGGCGCAGGCGACCGCGAAGGCGAACGTCCGAGATGTGATAGCGCCCTGGGACCTGCCCATCACCAAAGGCCTCCAGGAGAGCATGCACCGTTTCCGGGATCTCGACGAGGAGATCGAGCTGCGTCCCATCCTGGAACAGATCGCGGCTCGCCCCCCGCTGGACCTTGCCCTGAGCGACGACACCGCGGCCCGCCTTCCCCTCATCGTCGGCGGACTAAGCCTCGCACTCGCCAGAGCCTTCAGGATCATCGAACCGAAGATCAAGAATCCCGGGCCCAACGAATGGGAGCGCGTCAGCCGCATCTTCGACCTCCTCCTTTGAACACCTGGGGGAAGGCGCTGGAGGAAGGGAAGGCGTGGTCGGGTCAGCGCGATCGGGTCAGCGCGGTCATGTCACGTCAATCGGGTCAGCCGTTGGACGATCCCGCGCCGGATGTCTGCGCGCTGGACGCTCCGGCTTCGGACGACGATGACTCGGCTTCGGACGACCTGGTGGTGGCGTCGGTGTACTGGCCCGAGGTGTCATCGATCGTCCGGCCGCTCTGCGTCGCCGTGGGTCCGGAGATCTCGATGTGGCGGGGCTGGCTGCTGCGGGCCTTCGCCAGCCGGACGGTCAGCACACCGTTGTCCAGGCTCGCCGTCACCGATTCGGGGTCGACGTCTCCGGGCAGCGTGATCTGGTGCTCGAAGTGGCCGAGCCGACGGGTCTGCCGGCGCAGCTTGCCGCGGCGTTCCCGCTCCTTGATCTCGCCGGTGACGAACAGCTCGTTCTCCTTCAGATCGATCGAGACGTCCTTGGGGTCGACGCCGGGCAGTTCGAGTTCGACCAGGAACGCGTCGTCGGTCTCCTCGACGTCCACCGCCGGCACCATCGCGGCGAGGACCCCGTAGGGCCGGTGCTCCCCGCCGACGACATCGCCGAGAAGGCTGCCCATCCGGGTCCAGGCGTCCTCGATCTCGCGGAACGGGTCCCAGCGAGTCGTCGGCACCGGACGGTCGGTGCCCGCGCGTGTTGGCAGGTTCATGATCCACCCCCAGGGCTGTTGCTCATGGTTTCTGGCGTGCACTCCAATCGTCGTCCGCGCCCGCTTCGCCGGCAAACGTAGACACCGTGGATGTTCGTGCTGGCTGCCGCGGCCGCCAGCACGAGTCGGTTCTCGCGGCCCCCGGAGATCTCGGGCGTACTCGGTTGGGTTTTCGGCACGCGGGCAGTCTGTAAAAACGACCGCGTCGTTCGGGGAAATACCTTGGATGCCCTGCGCGGTGGCGCAACCACGACCCACGTCGGGTGGGGGCGATCGATATGTCACATGGTGATAGCGATTTCGGGACAGATGAGGGCAGTGCCCGCGGCTCCCGATCGAATGACCTTGGAGCCGGTGCTCCTGGAGCTGGGGTTCTCCACCGCGGTGACCCGCGCGTCGATGATGCTCGGAGTGAGCGGGGGACGGACCGTGCGGACGGGACCGGCCGCACGGTCGGGTCGCAGAAAGTGGTCGCCATCTTCAGTACCTACGCCGATGCCGAACGGGCCGTCGATCGACTTGCCGACCTTGACTTCCCGGTGGAGAAGACCGCCATCGTCGGCCGCGACCTGCACACGGTCGAGAAGGTCACGGGTCGGCTGACCTGGGCCTCGGTGGCTGGCCGGTCGGCGCTCGCCGGTGCCGTCACGGGCGCGCTGATCGGCTGGATCTTCGGTCTGTTCCACTGGATCAATCCTGTTCAGGCAGCGGTGCTGCTCGCGCTCTACGGAGCCATCTTCGGCGTAATCCTCGGTGCTCTGATGGGTCTGCTGATGTATGCGTTCAGCCGGGGCCGGCGGGATTTCGTCTCCGTGTCGGCGCTGAGTGCCGATCGCTACGACCTGCTCGTCGATGCCGACGTGGCGGACGAGGCGGCCCGGCTCCTGGCGGAGACCGAGTTCGGCCGGCTCTCGTCCGCCGGGAGCGGCCGGACCTGACATCGATCATCCGCCGGCCCGGCCGGCCGGTACGCGCGGTGGCACATCGTGTGGACGTGTCGGCCTCTGGTCCGCCGTCTCGCTCTGGTTCGCCGTGTAACAGCGTGTTGCGGTTTTCGTCCGGCCGGTCCTACCGTGGTCGTGAGGTCTGCCGGGGCCCCGCCACTTCCACCAGAAGGCTCCCACCGGGAGGTCATCGTGGGAAAGGCAGTAGGAATAGATCTGGGGACCACCAACTCGGTCATCGCCGTCGTCGAGGGCGGCCAGCCGACAGTTATCCCCAATATTGAGGGCTCGCGCACGATGCCTTCGGTCGTGGCTTTCACGGAGAGCGGCGAGCGGCTAGTGGGTGAACTCGCCCGCCGCCAGGCGATTCTCAATCCAAAAGGCACGATCACCGCGGTCAAGCGGTTCATCGGCCGCCGGTACAGCGAGGTCACGAGCGAGCTGAAGACAGTCACGTACGACATCACCGCTGGGAAGGAAGACGCAGTACGGATCGTGGTTCGCGGGCGCGATTACGCCCCCGAGGAGATCTCGGCGATGGTGCTCCGGAAACTGGCCGACGACGCCGCCAAGTTCCTCGGCGAAAAGGTCACCGAAGCCGTAATCACCGTGCCGGCGTACTTCAACGACGCGCAACGGCAGTCGACCAAGGACGCCGGCCGGATCGCCGGACTGGAAGTACTGCGCATCATCAACGAGCCCACCGCCGCGGCGCTGGCCTACGGGATGGACAAGAGGTCGCACGAGACCGTACTGGTCTTCGACCTGGGCGGCGGCACCTTCGACGTCTCGATCCTGGATGTGGGCGACGGCATCGTCGAGGTGCGCGCGACCGCCGGCGACACCCATCTCGGCGGCAACGACTGGGACCGCCGCCTCGTCGACTTCCTCGCCGACGAGTTCAAGAACCAGGCCGGCATCGACCTGCGCAACGATCCGCAGGCACTGCAGCGGCTCTTCGAAGCCGCCGAGAAGGCAAAGGTCGAGCTTTCGTCTGTCTCCCAGACCCAGGTCAACCTGCCGTTCATCACCGCCGACGCGAACGGCCCGAAGCATCTGAACACGACGGTCACCCGCTCCCTGTTCGAGAAGACCACGGCCGATCTGCTCGAGCGGTGCATGCCGCCGCTGCGCCAGGCGATGGCGGACGCGAAGATCTCCGAGAACGACATCGACGAGGTGATTCTCGTCGGCGGGGCCACCCGGATGCCGGCCGTGCAGGCCATGGTCCGGCGACTCACCGCCGGCAAGGACCCGAACATGACCGTGAATCCCGACGAGGTCGTCGCCGTCGGCGCCGCCATCCAGGCCGCGGTCATCAAAGGCGAGGTCTCCGACGTGCTGCTGCTGGACGTCAACCCGCTCTCCCTCGGGGTGGAGACCCTCGGCGGTGTGAGCACGAAGGTGATCGACCGCAACACCACCATTCCGGCGCGCCGGAGCGAGACGTTCTCGACGGCCGAGGACAACCAGTCGGCCGTGGACATCGTGGTGCTCCAGGGCGAACGCGAGATGGCCGCCGACAACCGGACACTCGGTCGGTTCCGGCTCGAGGGCATCCGGCCTGCCCCGCGCGGACAGGCGCAGGTCGACGTCACCTACGACATCGACGCCAACGGCATCCTCAACGTCACCGCGAAGGACAAGGACACCGGCGCCGAGCAGCGGATCACCATCTCGGATAACACCAACCTGCCGCCGGATGAGATCCAGCGCATGGTCGCCGACGCCGAGCAGAACCGGGCCGAGGACGCCCGGCTGCGGGAGAACGCCGACGCCCGCAACCAGCTCGACACGATCGCCTACCAGGTCGAGCAGCGGCTGACCGAGCTCGGCGACCAGGTCCCCGTGCACGAGAAGGCCCGCGCCGAACAGCTCGTCGCCGACGCCCGCCGCGCGCTGGAGGAGCACGCCGATGTGGATCGCGTCCGGCCGCTCATCAACGATCTCCAGCAGGTCCTCTACGGCCTTCCCGCCGCCGCGCAGCGCGAGGCGGCCTCCGCGGCCAGCGGCGGAGCTGGAGCAGGCGGAGCTGGAGCAGGTGGACCGGGCGAGGCCTCGGCCGGTGGGGACGACGTCATCGACGCCGACTTCACCACGCGTGATGATGGGTGAGAACCGATCGGATGCCGAGCGGCCCGAGACCGCTCCGGCACCCGATCTCGCCGCGGAACTCGAGCAGTGCCAGGCCAGCCACCTGCGGACTCTCGCCGACTTCGACAACTACCGTCGGCGGACCGGACGCGAGATCGGCGCCGCGAAGGCAGCCGAGCGGGATCGCGTGGTCCTCGCGTGGGTGCCGGTGCTGGATCATCTCGAGCTCGCCCTCTCGCACGCGGACGCCGACCCCGACTTGCTCGTCGACGGGGTACGCGGGGTACGCCAGCTCGCTCTGGACGCGCTGCGGAACTCCGGGGTCACTCGGCTTGACGACGAGACCGGCGCCTTCGACCCGACCCGTCACGAGGTCGGCGCCGTCGTCGACAGCGGCTCAACGTCCCGTCCGCCCCCGGCGGGCACCGTTGTCGAGGTGCTCCGGCCGGGCTACCAGGCCGACGGCCGCGTACTGCGCCCCGCGTCCGTGGCCGTGAGCGCCGGACCGAAACCGAACAACGGAGCAAAATTGGGCAACGGGCCGAGGCGGGATACCGGGTCAGAACCAGGAAAGGGACCAGGACCGGATACCGAGCCGGAAGCATCGTGACATGAGCAGCGGCCGGACCACGGATCGGGCCAGCGAGGACTTCTACGAGATCCTCGGGGTCCCCCGGAACGCCGACGCCGACGCGATCCAGCGGGCGTACCGGAAACTCGCCCGCCAGTACCACCCCGACATCAACTCCGATCCTGGGGCCGAGGAGCGGTTCAAGGACCTGTCGGAGGCGTATGACGTGCTCTCCGATCCCGACACCCGGGCGCGCTACGACCGGTTCGGCCGGGATTTCCGCCGGATGCCCGAAGGCGCCGAACAATGGGCGGGCGCGGGCGCGGGCGCAGGCGCGGGTGCCGGGGCGCGTGCCGGCGCCGGTGGCGGTCCGGGCTTCCGGTTCGAGGGGTTCGAGGGTTTCGACTTCGAGGACCTGTTCGGCGGTACGGGCGGCGGATTTTTCCGCGGCCGAGGCCGGGCGGGACCGGTGTCCGGCGCCGACCAGGAAGCCGAGATCGAGGTCACCCTCGCCGAGGCCTACCGAGGAAGTCGACGCAGTGTCACCCTGGCGGGCCCGGCCGGGCCCCGCGAGGTCCAGGTCACCATCCCGCCCGGAGTGACCCACGGGCAGCGGCTGCGGCTCGCGGGCCAGGGCGGGCGCGGCCGGGACGGCGGGGATCCGGGCGACCTCTACCTCGTGGTTCGCCTCGCGCCCGACCCCCGATTCCGGGTCGAAGGCCGGGACGTGCACACCGATCTGCCCCTCGCGCCGTGGGAGGGCGTGCTCGGCACGAAGGTCGCCATCACCACCCCGGACGGCGAGCAGGTGACCGTCACCGTCCCGCCCGGCACCTCCACCGGCCGCAAGCTCCGCCTGCGCGGCAGGGGCCTGCCCCGCCCGGCGCGTGGTTCGAGGCGCGGTGACCGCGCCGGCGACCTCTACGCGCACGCCCGAATCATGGTCCCGACCAACCCCACTCCGCGGGAGACAGAGCTGTTCCGCGAGCTCGCCGAGGTCTCGTCCTTCAACCCCAGGGAAAGGTCATGACGATGCTGCTCGTGCGCGCCAGCGCCCGTACCCAGGGCCTCGACCTGGACGCGTTCTGTGTCGCGGCGCACCTGCATCCCGAACTCGTCCGCCGGCTGGTGACGCTGGGTCTCCTCGACGCGGAGATCGACCCCGCCGGCCGCTACACACTCGCGGCGACGGCGGTGGCACGCGCCGGCCGTATCGAACGGCTGCGCCGCGACCTCGGCATCACCTACACGGCGACCGGGGTCGTGCTCGACCTGCTCGACCGGATCGACGAACTCGAACGGCTCCTCCGTGCCCGACCCGCCCGAGGCGAGGTGCATCCATGGACATGAACAAGCTGACCGAGAAGTCCCGCGAGGCTCTTGACGCCGCGCAGGCACGAGCGGTGCGCCTCGGCCATGTCGAGGTGGACGGCGAACACCTGCTGGCCGCGCTGCTCGAACCGCCCGAGGGACTGGCGCGCCGCCTGCTGATCGCCTCGGGCGGGGATCCGGCCGCCATCGCCGAAGCGGTCGAGAACGAACTGCGGCGCCGACCCAAGGTGTCCGGACCCGGCGCGCGACCCGGCGAGGTGTATGTGACCCAGCGGCTGTCCCGCCTGCTGGACGCCGCCAGCAGGGAGGCCGGTCGACTCAAGGACGAGTACGTGTCGGTCGAGCACCTCCTCCTCGCCCTCGTCGACGAGGGACAGTCCAGCGCCGCCGGCCGGATCCTCGCCCATAACGGCCTCACCAGGGAGAAGCTGCTCACCGCGCTGACCGAGGTCCGCGGGAACCAGCGGGTGACGTCGGCGAACCCCGAGGCCACCTACGAGGCGCTGGAGAAGTACGGCCGCGACCTGGTCGCGGAAGCCCGCGACGACCGGCTCGACCCGGTCATCGGCCGCGATTCCGAGATCCGCCGGGTCGTGCAGATCCTCTCCCGCAAGACGAAGAACAACCCGGTGCTGCTCGGCGACCCGGGGGTCGGCAAGACGGCGATCGTCGAGGGCCTCGCCCAGCGCATCCACCGGGGCGACATGCCTGAGGGACTACGCAACCGGACGGTGTTCCAGCTCGACCTGGCGGCGCTGGTCGCCGGAGCCAAGTACCGGGGCGAGTTCGAGGAGCGGCTCAAGGCGGTTCTGAGCGAGGTCAAAGCGGCCGAAGGCCGGATCCTGCTGTTCGTCGACGAGCTGCACACCGTCGTGGGCGCCGGCGCGGCCGAGGGGTCGATGGACGCCGGGAACATGCTCAAGCCGATGCTCGCCCGCGGCGAACTGCACCTCATCGGCGCCACCACCGTCGAGGAGTACCGCAAGCACATCGAATCCGACGCCGCGTTCGAACGCCGCTTCCAGCCGGTGCTGGTCGACGAACCGACGGTGGAGGACACGATCTCGATCCTGCGCGGACTGCGCGAGCGGTTTGAGATCTTCCACGGCGTGCGGATCCAGGACGGTGCGCTGGTCGCGGCGGCGGTGCTGTCGCACCGCTACATCTCCGACCGGTTCCTGCCCGACAAGGCGATCGACCTCGTCGACGAGGCATGCGCCATGCTCCGCACCGACATCGACTCGATGCCCACCGCGCTCGACGAGATCACCCGCAAGGTCACCCGGCTGGAGATCGAGGAGGCCGCGCTGGCGAAGGAGAGCGACCCGGCCAGCGTCGCCCGGCTCGACCAGCTCCGCAAGGAGCTCGCCGACCTGCGGGCGGAGGCGGACGCCATGCGCGCACAGTGGGAGTCAGAACGGCAGGCCATCCGCAAGGTCCAGGAGCTGCGCGAGGAGATCGAGCACGTCCGCCGGCACGCGGACGAAGCCGAGCGTGCCTACGACCTCAACACGGCCGCCGAGCTGCGCCACGGCCAACTCCCGGCACTGGAACGCCGGCTGGCCGCCGAGGAGGAACGTCTGGCCGGCCGCCAGCACGGGCAACCGCTGCTGCGCGAACTGGTTACCGAGGAGGAGATCGCCGACATCGTCTCCCGCTGGACCGGCATCCCCGTCACCCGGCTCGTCGAGGGCGAGCGCGAGAAGCTGCTGCGCCTCGACGACATCCTGCATCAGCGGGTGGTCGGCCAGGACGAGGCCGTCAGCCTGGTGGCGGACGCCGTCATCCGCGCGCGCTCCGGTATCAAGGACCCCCGGCGCCCGGTCGGGTCGTTCATCTTCCTGGGACCGACCGGCGTCGGGAAGACCGAGCTCGCGCGCACACTCTCCGAGGCGCTGTTCGACTCCGAGGAGGCGATGATCCGCATCGACATGAGCGAGTACCAGGAGCGCCACACGGTCAGCCGGCTGATCGGCTCTCCTCCCGGCTACATCGGCTACGAGGAGGGCGGGCAGCTCACCGAGGCGGTGCGCCGCAAGCCGTACTCCGTGGTCCTCTTCGACGAGATCGAGAAGGCCCATCCCGATGTCTTCAACACGCTCCTGCAGGTCCTGGACGACGGCCGGCTGACCGATGCGCGGGGCCGAACCGTCAGCTTCACCAACACAGTGATCATCATGACGTCGAACATCGGCTCGCAGTGGCTGATGGACGCGGTGACGCCCGACGGCGAGATCGAACCCGAGGCGCGGGCCCGGGTGATGGCCGACCTGAGGGAACGATTCCGCCCCGAGTTCCTCAACCGGCTCGATGAGATCGTCCTGTTCAAGCCGCTCACCCTGGCCGAGATCGAACAGGTCGTCGACCTGCTGGTGGAGGACCTGCGCCGGCGGCTCGCGGACCGCCAGATCACCCTGGAGATCACCGAGCCGGCCCGGTTGTTCATCGCCCGCGAGGGGTTCGACCCGGTCTTCGGCGCCAGGCCGCTGCGGCGGTTCATCCAACGCGAGGTCGAGACCCGGATCGGCCGGGCGCTGGTCGCCGGCGACGTCACCGACGGCTCCCGCGTCGCCGTCGACCTGGTCGAGGGCCATCTCGCTGTCACGCATGACGTGCCCGCGATGCAACGGGTTCAATGAGCCATTCCCGGCAACGATCCGTGACGTTAAGTGACTATTGCGCGGTGTGAGTGTCCCCGGGGGCTACGACGACGAAGGCGCGGGGCTCCGATAGGAAGTTGTTCCGACCAAAGAGCAACTCCGAAGGAACCCCGCGCCTCCATGAGTTTCACATACACCGCCGAGTTGCCTGTGGGGCTCCAGAACCCCGATTTGGGCGGTGACCTGCGTATTTGTCTGCCGGACGGGGCCTGCGTCAGGCAGGCTGGACGGCCATGGTGTGGTCCCTGCTCTACGCCCTGACACGCAACACTCTCGGACTGATGCTGCTCCGAGTCCGCGGGGATGCTGCGAAGGACGTCGAGCTCCTCGTCCTGCGACACCAGGTGGCGGTGTTACGACGGCAGGTGAACCGCCCGACGCTGGAACCGGCGGATCGGGTGATCCTCGCAGCCCTGTCCCGGCTGTTACCCCAGGCCCGCTGGGACATCTTCTTCGTCACCCCGGCCACCGTGTTGCGCTGGCACCGTGACCTCCTCGCACGGAAATGGACCTATCCGCGGAAGTCGCCCGGGCGGCCGCCGGTCCGCAGGGAGATCCGCGAGCTGGCCCTGCGCCTCGCACGGGAGAACCCGACCTGGGACCACCGCCGGATCCAGGGAGAGCTCGTCGGGCTGGGCTACCCGGTCGGGGTGGCCACCGTCTGGCGGATCCCGCACCGCGCCGGCGTCGACCCCGCGCCCCGCCGGGCCGACTCCTCCTGGCACACGTTCCTACGCGCCCAGGCCTCCGGCATCCTGCCTACGATTTCTTCACCGTCGACACCGTATTCCTACAACGGATCTACGTGTTCTTCGTCGTCGAACACGCCACCCGCCGTGTCCATGTACTCGGGGTCACGGAACATCCAACCGCGGCCTGGGTCACCCAACGTGCACGGAACCTGCTGATGGACCTCGAGGAACGCAGCCACCGGTTCCGGTTCCTCCTCCGTGACCGCGACAGAAATTCACGGCTTCCTTCGATGCTGTCTTCACCGGGGCCGGCATCGACGTGGTACGCACACCCCCGCAGGCGAACACGGTCGCGGAACGCTGGGTCAGCACCGTCCGCCGGGAATGCACCGACAGGCTGTTGATCGTCTCCGGACGGCACCTGACATCGGTCCTCAGCAGCTACGCGGAGCATTTCAACACCCACCGGCCTCACCGCTCCCTCGGCCAGCACCCACCCGACTCGCCACCCGTGCTCGCCCCGACGTCGAATTCCACCGTCCGTCGCACACGCATCCTCGGCGACATGATCAACGAATATCGCAACGCCGCCTGACCACTTGCGCGGAAGATCCCGTCAACCGCAAAAGACCAGCTCACAGGCCAAATCGGGATTCTGGAGCCCCACAGGCACCATCGTACGGATCCTGACCGCGCCCGTGGTTCTCTCATGGCCTCGACTGATGTGCCCCATCAATTCCGGACAGCCGTTATAGATATTAACTATGCGGCGGTTTGCCTTTTCGGGCACTCGTCGTGGACCTGTCGTGGGGTTTCGGTAGCCGAGTCCCGAGTGGCGGCGTGTCATCCCTGCTGGACGGCCCTTTGCTGGCTTAGCCGCGGGAGCAGCCCGCCGGCGGCGAGCAGCTGCTGCTGGCGTGCGGACAGGTGGTGAGTGAGCTGGTATCGCTCATTCTTTGTCTCGTTGTCTAGCCAGAGGCTGCCGGTACGGAGCGCCTCGGCGACGTCGTTCAGTGCCACGACGTCACCGAGGCCGACGCGGTCGTAGTCGGCGTGGTCAGCGAACTCGACGGCCAGGACGCCGAAGTTCGCCAGGTTCTGCCAGTGGATGCGGGCGAAAGACTTGGCGACGACCAACCGTAGGCCGAGGTAGTGCGGGACGAGCGCGGCGTGTTCGCGGGAGCTGCCTTGCCCGTAGTTGTTTCCGGCGACGATCGCGTGCCCCGCAGGGCCTTCGTCTTCGCCACTCGGGCCGTCGTCGCAGCGTCCGCTCTTGCCGTCGCTGTGGCCGTGGCCGTGGCCGTGGCCAGCTTCCCGGGCTCGCCGCGAGTAGCCGGGGTCGAGGTCCGCGAAGGCGAAGTCGGCCATCTTGGCGATGTTGCTACGGAAAGGCAGGACCCGGTTGCCGGCCGGCATGATCTCGTCGGTGGACACGTCGTCACCGACTTTGAGTAGGACCGGGAGCCTGAGACGGTCCGCCAGCGGCGTGCTCTCCGGCAGTGGCGCGATATTCGGCCCGCGTACCAGCTCGACGCGCGCGGCGTCGGTCTCGGGCAGGGGCGGGACCAGCAGCCACTCACCCCGGGTCGATGATTCGGGCAGACGCAGCGCCGGGTGGTCGACGCCGAGCCGGCCGGGCAGGGTGCGGGGGTCGGTGATCTCACCGGTGAGCGCGGCGGCCACGGCGGTTTCCGGCGAGCACAGCCACACCCGATCGTCGGGTGTTCCTGACCTGCCCGGGAAGTTGCGCGGGAAGGTCCGCAGGCTGTTGCGGCCGGTCGCGGGTGCCTGCCCCATGCCGATGCAGCCCAGGCAGCCGGCTTGGTGGAGACGTGCGCCGGCGGTCAGCAGTGGTGCGAGCAGGTCCAGATTCGCGAGGTCGACCAGGATTTCGGGAGAGGTCGGGTTCACGTCGAGGCTCACCTGTGGATGCACGGTTCTGCCGGCGACTGCGGCTGCGACCACCGCGACGTCGCGGAGCCCGGGGTTCGCCGACGACCCGACGACGACCTGGTGGACGGGCTCGCCGACGACTTCCCGCACCGGGACGACATTGCCCGGTGACGAGGGCCGGGCGATCAGGGGCTCGAGCGTCGACAGGTCGATCTCGTCGTCGACGTCGTACGAGGTGTCCGGGTCGGCCGCGAGCTCGGTGAATGCCTCCTCCCGGCCTGCTCCGCGCAGGAACCGTCGTACCTCGTCGTCCGAGGGGAAGACGCTGGTGGTCGCGCCCAACTCCGCCCCCATGTTGGCGATCACGTGGCGGTCCATCGCCGACAGTGTGGCCACGCCCGGACCGTAGTACTCGACGATGCGGTTGATGGCGCCCTTGACGCCGTGCCGGCGGAGCATCTCGAGGATCACGTCTTTCGCCGATACCCATTCCGGCAGCTCGCCGACGAGCCGCACGCCCCAGATCTCGGGCATCCGCAGGGGCAGCGGGTGACCAGCGACAGCCGTCGCCACCTCGAGCCCGCCGACGCCGATCGCGAGCATCCCCAGCGAACCGGCGGCGCAGGTGTGGCTGTCACTGCCGACCATCGTGGCGCCCGGCCGTCCGAAGTACCGCATGTGGACGGGGTGGCTGATGCCGTTGCCGGGCCGGGAGAACCACAGGCCGAACCGCTGCGCGGCCGAGAGGAGGAACAGGTGGTCGTCGGGGTTGCGGTTGTCGGTCTGCAGCAGGTTGTGGTCGACGTACTGGACAGAGCACTCGGTCTGGGCACGTCGCAGACCCATCGCCTCCAGCTCAAGCATGACCAGCGTGCCGGTGGCGTCCTGGGTGAGTGTCTGGTCGATGCGCAGCGTTATCTCTTCGCCGACGACCGGTCGGCCGGTGACGAGATGTTCGTCGATCAGTTTCCTGGCCACGCTGCGCCCCACTGTCGCCACCGCCCTACCACTCGCTGTCCGCCGTTCGACCCGCGTCCGTCCCGTGCCCGCTGCCGGCCGGACAACACAAATCCGGCGACCAGGCAAGTCGGTCGTGGCGACGGCCGAACCTCGTTCTCCGCCTTGGGTGGTAGTCACCTGCGACGGTGGGCAGGTTGCTCGGCATGGACGACGACGACGGCGACATCTACCGGTTCCAGGACCTGCTCGACCCGGCAGAGCGGGAAATCCTGGGCCGGGTCCGGGACTTCATGCGGACCGAGGTCGCTCCGATGATCGACGGCTTCTGGGTGGACGCGGAGTTTCCGCACCACCTCGTCGGGCCACTCGCGGCGACGGGACTGGCGAACCTGGTGTGCTCGGACCGTCCGGGGCCGACAGCCTCGTCGTTGTTGAAGGGGTTCGTCGCGGCGGAGATGGCGCGGGTCGATCCGTCGTTCGCCACCTTCTACGGCGCCCACGCGGGTCTGGCGATGGCGAGCATCGCGCGTTGCGGCTCGCCCGAACAACGCCGACGGTGGCTGCCCGCGATGGGCCGGCTCGACCTGGTCGGCGCGTTCGCGCTCACCGAACCCGAAGGAGGTTCAGACGTCGCGGGCGGGATGCGGACAGTGGCACGGCGCGACCGTGACGGCTGGGTCCTCGACGGCGCGAAACGGTGGATCGGCAACGCCACGTTCGCCGACGTCGTCGTCGTGTGAGCGAGAAGGGAGGGATCTGCCGTGCATGCCTTCGTCGTCGAGAAGGACACGCCGGGCTCACCGCCTCCAAGATCGAGGGCAAGGTGGCATTGCGGGTGACGCAAAACGCCGACCTGGCGTTCGATGGCTGCCGGGTTCCCGAGACCAACCGGTTGGAAGGCGCGAACAGCTTCCGAGACACCGCGGACGTCCTGCACCGCAGCCGGGCAGGCGTCGCGTGGGAGGCGTGCGGCGTCATGCTGGCCTGCGGGGCTCCAGAACCCCGATTCGCGCGTTGATGACCTGCGCGTTTGCCTGCCGGACAGGGCCCACGTCGGGCAGGCTGGATGGTCATGGTGTGGTCCCTGCTCTACGCCCTGACACGCAACGCTCTCGGATTGATGCTGCTCCGCGTGCGCGGCGACACGGCAAAGGACGTGGAGCTCCTCGTCCTACGGCACCAGGTAGCGGTGCTGCGACGGCAGGTCCACCGTCCGACGCTAGAACCGGCGGATCGGGTGATCCTCACGGCGTTGTCCCGGCTGCTGCCCCAAGCCCGCTGGGATTCGCTCTTCGTCACCCCCGCCACCGTGCTGCGCTGGCACCGGGAACTCCTCGCACGAAAATGGACCCATCCACGCAAGACCCCTGGGCGGCCACCGGTCCGGAGGGAGATCCGCGAGCTGGTCCTGCGCCTCGCACGGGAGAACCCGACCTGGGGCCACCGCAGGATCCAAGTCGTCGAACACGCCACCCGCCATGTCCACCTCCTCGGGGTCACGAAGCACCCGACCACGGCCTGGGTCACTCAGCAGGCACGGAACCTGCTGATGGATCTTGAGGAGCCTACCCACGGGTTCCGGTTCCTCATCCGTGACCGCGATACCAAGTTCACGGCTCCGTTCGACGCCGTCTTCACCGCAGCCGGCATCGACGTGGTACGCACACCGCCACAGTCACCCCAGGCAAACGCGATCGCGGAACGCTGGGTCGGCACCGCCCGCCGTGAATGCACCGACAGGCTGCTGATCGTCTCCGAACGGCACCTGACATCGACCCTCACCGGCTACGCCGAGCATTTCAACACCCACCGGCCCCACCGCTCCCTCAGCCAGCACCCCGCCCGACCCGCCACCCATGATCACCCCGACCCCGGGTTCCACCGTCCGTCACACACGCATCCTCGGCGGGCTGATCAACGAGTACCGCAACGCCGCCTGACGACACCCCCGGACGATCACGCCAGCTGCAAAAGTGCAGCTCACAGGCCGAAACCCGAATTTCGGAGCCCCACAGGCATGCCCACATGTTCGAGACCCGGGCTCACCTCTCCCGGATCTACTACGCTAGTCCCGCGTTGGGTCGCGTTCGCGCGCGTCGGCGGTCAGGGGAATGTATGTCGTGGTGGGAGACCCTGGTGGGTATCGCGGGTGTTATCGTCCCTGCGACTCTAGGCGGCGTTGCCTACCGTCAGTGGCGCGTCTCTCAGACGCATCGAGAACGTGAGGATGCTGTCGCGAATGAACAGCCATATCGCGAACACCGAGCGACTGCGTTGACCGAACTGCTCGCGACGCTAACTACGCTGGAGGTCTCCGCCCGGCTGGAGCGCTCGGCAAACCCACGCCTCGCCGAAGGCATCCGTGCAGTCCACGAGCAGCTAGTTCGCGCGGGCTCGTTGCTCAGCGAGGAGGAGCGTGCGGCGGCACAGGCATGGATCGACGCGGTCGTGCGCATCGACGAGCAACTACGGCTGACGCCACCAATGCGTGAGCAGGAACTGTTCGCCGACGCGGCGACCAACGCGGTGCTGGCTCCCCAGACCGCCGACGACTTCGGTCAACTCCTCAACTCGGAAAAGTTTCTCCGCAGCCGCCTCGTCAAAATGCTCGGCCAGCGAGACTGAGGCGCTCGACCTCCGGACGTGCCAGTCGACCGGGGTCCTTCGGTCCTTGTTGCGATCACAAGCGGAAAGCATTCCTCCGAGGACGATCGGATCGTTGTCGGCGTAGACGATCCGGGCGTCCGCGGCGGCCTCCTGCGCGACCTCGTGCAGGTTCGGCGAGGTCGGGATGCCGGTGCCGATGTCGAGGAACTGCCGCAGCCCCAGCTCCCTGACGAGTTTCCGGGTCGCGCGGTGCAGGAACGCCCGGTTCTCCCGCGCACCGGTCCGCATGTCCGGGAAGATCGCCAGCGTCTGCTCGGCGGCCTCCCGGTCAGCTAAGAAGTTGTCCTTGCCGCCCAGGAAATAGTCGTACACCCGAGCCGAGTGCGGAACATCGATCTTCAGATCGGCCGGGGTGAGCTGTTCTGTCACAGGCGTGAACCACAGCCTCACGCTGGATGCTCCGGCCCCGGCATCGGTCACCGCGCACAACCCCCACACTCCGGCGCAACCATCCGGAATCACCCTAACGGGAAGCCCGCCCCCATCCCCGCAAGACCACGGCAGACAGCGTGCGGCTCGCCGGGAACCGCCAGACGTCCACGCACTGCCGCTGACCCACCTAACGGCCCGCGGGCAGGCGCAGCGGTCCTCACCGCCTGCCGCAAGCCGAGTACCGGGCCTCCGGACACGCCCCGCGGCGAGTGGACCGGTCTCCACGCCGGGCACAGAATGGGCCTTCGTGACCGATCCTGCGAAGGCGGCAAGGCGCACGTTGGCCCTGCTCACCGGCCAACTCCACCTCGTACGCCACGACGGCGGCCCGGACACCACCGCGCTACAGGCAGCACGCCACCACCTCGCCACGCTCCTGCGCGACGCCAGCACCCACACCCCGATCGAGACGATCACCAGCGTGGAACGGCTGACCATCGGCCTCCTCCTCCAACTCGCCAAGACCACCCACACACCGCCGCACGAGATACTCCAGAACATCGCCGTCCTCCACGCCCACCACAGCGCCGACGCCGACTCGGCCGTCGCCCTGCTGACCGCCCGCCTCGACATGGCCACCCCGACCTCGACCACAGCGCCGTTGGACACGGTCCGCCAGGACCTGATCGTCGACGCTGTGCACAGCAACCCACAGCGAACCCTGCGCACCCTCACCACCATCGCCACCGCACTGCTCGTCACCCTCGCCGAAACCCTGGGAACAACCCCCGAGAAGCTGATCGCCCGCCTCGCTCCTTACATATCCCTGCACGACCACTGACCCTGAGGCGCCTCACCTGGGGACTCACCGACCGGATACTCATGATCGCATAGGACCTGAGCGCAGCCGCCTGGCACGGCCTCATCATGTTCGTATGACCGGGCCTCAACCACGAATCCGATGTCATTCTCGTCCGGGTCGACGCGGACACGTGGTGATGCCGATCAATCGTGGTGAGAGCCTCCTGCGATCGGACCCCTTCTACTCTCATGAGCCACCCAAGGGTGCCCCATAAGCCGGATGTGGGACGCCCATGGCAGAAGCTTCTGGTCGTGATGAGTCGATTCTGGCGGATGCGACAGCCCCGTCCGGACGATCACGCGATACGGTACGCAAGACATTGCGGATACACGGTCCGCAGATATGAACGGGGAATGCTCATGGCGCAGAAGACCATCGTTTCGCTGATCGATGACTTCAGTGGAGAAACGGCCGACGAGACACTCCGATTCGGGCTGGACGGCGCGCAGTACGAGATCGACCTGTCCGAGACGAACACCACACAACTACGGGAGGCGCTGGCCGCGTTCGTCACGGCGGCCCGCCGCTCCGGTGGCCGTACCGCCGGCGGACGACGCGGCCCGCGCACCGCCTCGCCGCGCTCCGCAGGAACCGACCGCACCGCCGACATCCGCGAATGGGCCCGCAGCAACGGCTACACGGTCAGCGACCGGGGCCGTATCGCCTCCACCATCGTCGAGGCGTTCGACAAGACTCACTGAGTACCAAACCGGGTGACCGTTGTGTTGCACCGCGGGGGCGCCACGCCGACGCGCTGCTGGTTCGCTGGACAAATCGCGGGGGGGTTCGGTGATGAAGATCTGGTCCCCGAGCCCCCCGGGGCCGTGGTATCGGTGGCGAGTTCGGGCTATCCAGGACACTCCCCTGCGGTCCGTACCGGGGTCGTCCGACCCGGTATGGCCCCGCGGGGATGGCGTCGGGTGGGAACGCTTTCCCACGCGACGTGGTCATGCTCCTGGCAGTCCTGTGAGTCCGGCGATGAGGCCGAGGCTGGCAGTGACGGCGAGGACCCGTAGTACCGGCCATCTCAACCGGAAGATCAGCGCTCCTGCGATGGTGGCGATTATCAGCGGGGTCAGCCGGAGTGAGGTGACCTCGGGCAGGAGCAGGTGCAGCGGCCCGCTGGTGAGGATGCGGGTGTGGGTGAAGAGGGTGTGGACAGCGAAGTAGAGGCCGAGGTTGGCGATGACGCCGACGACGGCGGCGGTGATGCCGGTCAGCGCCACCGACAGTGTGCGGTTGCCGCGCAGGCGCTCGACGTACGGTGCGCCGAGCAGGATGAACAGGAAGCATGGCACGAACGTCACCCAGGTGGTCAACAGTGAGGCCACGACTCCGGCGACCCAGGGATTGAGAGTGCCCGGGTGGTGGTAGGCGCCGAGGAACGCGACGAATTGCACCACCATGATGAGCGGGCCGGGGGTGGTCTCGGCCAGGGCGAGGCCGCGGACCATGTCGCCGGCCGATAGCCAGCCGTAGTGTTCGACGGCGCGCTGGGCGACGTAGGCGAGGACGGCGTAGGCGCCCCCGAAGGTGACCACGGCGGTGCCGGAGAAGAACAGGCCCTGCTGGGTGTAGACGCTGTCCACGCCCGTGGTGGCGGCGACGAGCGCGACGGGGATGAACCAGGCGGCGAGGCCGATCGCGCCGATGGTGACGGCGCGGCGCCGGCTCGGCTGGCCGTGGTGCAGGGCGTCGTCGGGGATCAGCGGTGTGGGTCCGTTCTTTGTCGCGCCGTGGCCGTCCTGGGTGGTGAGCAGGCCGGGCCGCCACCGATGCAGGACCCAGCCGGTCACCGCGGCGCTGGCGATGACGACGGGAAACGGCACCCCGAACACTGCCAGCGCCACGAAGGCGGCGACGGCGAACCCGACCAGCGGCTTGTTCGTCAGGGTGCGGGAGCCGACCCGCCACACGGCCTGAGCCACGATCATCACCACCGCTGGCGCCACGCCGGCGAACAGCGCGGTCACCACCACGGTGTCGCCATATCCGGCGTAGAGGCCGGACAGCGCCAGCAACGCGATCACGCCGGGCAGCACGAACAAGGTGCCGGCGACCAGACCGCCGCGGACGCCGTTGAGGAGCCAGCCGATGTAGATCGCGAGCTGCTGGGCCTCAGGTCCGGGCAGCAGCATGCAGTAGTTCAGCGCGTGCAGGAACCGGCGTTGCCCGATCCATCGCCGCTCGTCGACCAGGTGGCGCTGCATGACAGCGATCTGTCCGGCCGGGCCACCGAAGGTCTGCAGCGAGATCGTGAACCATACCCGCACCGCCTGCCTGAACGGGATCACGTCCCCGGCCGTCGGCGCCAGAGGGACGCTACCCGGCGGCGGGTCCGCGGTCGGGACGGCCGTGGCGGTGCCGGTGATGGTCGAATGCGGGTCGGCAGTGCTCAACGTGGTCGCTCCCGGCGTTTCGGGGCCAGCGGATCCGGTTCGGGTGGTTGCTACTCAGCCGGGTGGGCGGTCAAGCAGCAGGCCACGGCGCAGGTATGCGTAGAGGCCGTCGAACAGCGGCCCGGAGAGCTCCAGCACTCGGTCGTCGTCGCACACCATCGACAGCCCGCGCAGTGCGGCGTCCAGGCCCGGAGCTTCGGGTGCGTGGAAGCGTTCGTCGTCGATGTCGGCCTCGTGCACGATCTCCGCCAGGCGCCACAGGACCGGATCGTCCAGGTCGTGGCGGCGCAGGATCGTCTCGAACGAGCAGTCCCCGCCGTGATGGCCCAGCTCGACGCCGCGCATGTCGAACGGTGTCGCGTCCCCCGGCACGTCGGCCGGGTCGGTGACGAACACGAACTCGGCCGCGGGGTCGACGTGGCGGCGAATCAGCCACGCGCACGCCGCCCGGTCGATGTGCACCCCGGCGCGGGTGGCCCACTTCACGTCGACTCCCACACGGTGTGGTCGGTCGCGAGGGCCTGGACAGCGGCACGAGCGGCATCGCGTTCGTGCGGGGGGAAGAAGTCACGGCGACCGATCCGACCCAGCTCGGCCCGCAGTCTGCGGACCACCCGGGTCCGCTCAGCCTCACCGCCGCTGGCCGCGGCGACGGCCTCGGTGGTCACCGCCTGGTACTCCGCGGCGCGGGCCGCGCGCATCGCCTGCGCGATGTCCCGCTCCTGCCCGGCTGAACCCGGCGTGGCCAGCCACAGCGTCGCCACCCCGCCGTTCTCGCTGATCTCTTCGGCAATCCAGTCCAGCTGCTCCCGGGTGCGGGCATCGGCGGGCAACGCGACCAGGCCGTCGCCGAGGCGGGCCACTCCGAGGCGCTCAAGCTTGCGCCACACCGCGATCCGTGGCCTCGACGGCTCCCGTGGCATCCGATAAGCAAGCAGCACCCACCGACCCGACTCGCCGGCCCAGGCGTGTGTCTCTGTCTGCATCCCACCCCCCTCACCAGGAAGTGTAACCACGGTTACATAAGTGATGTCGAGAGGGTGGTGCTTCACAGCCCAGCCCGGCAGAGTCAGCCGGCTGAGGTGCGGCTGCGCACCTTCGCTCCAACGTCGGCGGTGCGACGGGGCCCCTTCGGGGTGAGCGCCGGGTCCAGCCGGCGCTGATGGCCGGCTGGATCGATGGGTGCCGAGCGCGGTGTGCCACCGGCTGGGTGT
Organism: Parafrankia sp. BMG5.11; assembly: GCF_004337455.1. NCBI lineage: Bacteria > Bacillati > Actinomycetota > Actinomycetes > Frankiales > Frankiaceae > Parafrankia > Parafrankia sp. BMG5.11. The sequence continues at coordinate 30,366 of NZ_SJXI01000102.1, forward strand.
GATCCCCGGAAGGGTGCTGTGGCTATGACCCACGCGGCGCGCGACAGCCAGACCGCCGCTGTTCGCCGTGCGCTAGCTGGCCCGGTAGATGAGGG
>NZ_SJXI01000103.1:0-9587 GCF_004337455.1 Parafrankia sp. BMG5.11
CGCGCGGCAGGTGCCGATGTTCGCGGTGGTACCACGCCGCTGGGTGATCGAGCGGACATTCGCCTGGCTGGGTAAATACCGCCGCCTGTCCAAAGACTACGAATACCTGACCGCCACGTCCGAAAACGTTATCTACCTGGCGATGAGCATGATCCTGATACACCGCCTCGCCGGCGCGCCACACTGACTCTTTTCAGACACCCTCTAGCGGCGCTCGGCTCCTTTGCGGCCCTGGCCAGCGCGACCCGGATCCGGGAGCACCACGGGGCCAAGCGGCTTGGCTGGGCGGCGGTGACGGCCCTGGCGCTGGGCGGCGGCGGGATCTGGTCGATGCATTTCGTCGGGATGGTCGCCTATCACGTCGAGGTCCCCGTCAGCTTCGACCTCCGGATCACCCTGCTGTCGCTCGTCATCGCGGTCGCCGTCTCCGGGGTGGGAATTTGGGTGGTGGCCGCAGACCCGTTCAACGCCGACAGGCTCGTTCGCGGCGGCATCTTCGCAGGGCTGGGTATCGCGGCGATGCACTACACCGGGATGGCGGCGATGCGGACCGCCGGGGCGATCGACTACAACCCCAGCTTGGTGTTGATTTCTGTTGTCATCGCCACAGTGGCTGCCACTGTCGCCTTCTGGATCGCGTTCCGTGTCGGCGGCATCATCCGGGTCCTCAGCGCATCCGCGGTCATGGCTGGCGCGGTCTGCGGGATGCACTACACGGCGATGGCGGCAACCCGTGTCACGCCCGATCCAAGCCTGTACCCACAGGTCGGATGCGACCCGTTCACGCTGGGTATTCTCACCACGTTCGGGTCGACCATCGTGCTGATGTTCATCATCGTCACCGCGCTCGGCGGTGTCACCAGCCCCGAGTTCCACGTCCACAGAATCAGGCGGGACAGGATCTTCGTCTCGTTGCTGAGGGGTGGCTCCGTCCCGGATGCCCCCGCCGCGCCGGCCGCGACCCGGCGGATCACCTCGGTGAGACCGACATCGCCGCCCGGGACCCGCGCGAAAGCACCCTGCCACTGCGCACGGTCCCCCGGCAGCAGCCGGCGACACCACCGGTGATGCGCAGATAGCACCCACGGGACCGGTCAGCCGCCCTGCGCCAGCGAGAGATCAGCAGACGGGACAAGACGATGTACGGCCAAGATCGACGGGTCCCGCTGGATGCACCAGATCTCCTTGCCGCGCCTACCCCGGCAACAGCCGCTACCGGCGGCACCACGACAACCCCTGCTATCACAGGGAGCGTCGAATGGGTGTCGGCGGAAAGGTCAGAGGCTCCATTCGACCCGGCGGTTCAGGTCGTTCGCTTGGACTTGCCTTTGGTTCGGTGTGGTCCGCTGGCTGGTGGCACGCCCGCTGGGCGGACGGCCGGTGGGTGAGGTGCTGCCCTGCGCGTGCCGCATACCGGCCGTCAGTGGGATGCTGGGACACGGTCCGGATTGCTGACGACGCACGTTCGGATCGAGGCCCTCGGCCGGTGTGTGGACGCACCGACCGGGGCCGCCCTATCCGTGCCTGCCTGTGGGTGCCCGAAACCTGTCCGCAGGACCTGACCAGGGCTTCTGCCTCACCCGATGATCGATAGGCCTTCCCCTGAAGGCGATCGGACACCTATACCCCACCGGCTACACGTGCCCTTGACCGGGACACCACCACGTGGATGATCCTGGCCATGGCGGTTCGGCTGATCTACCTCGTCTTCTGTCAGCTGGCAGGCTGGCTGGGGCTGGTGGCTCGCAGCTCGGCGGCGAAGGACGCCGAGATCCTCGTGCTCCGCCACGAACTCGCCGTGCTACGCCGCCAAGTCGCCCGGCCCCGGTTCTGCTGGGCCGACCGCACGATCCTCGCCGGGCTGGCCCGGCTGCTCCCGCAGGCGTCCCGGTCGATCTTGTTAGTGCGACCAGAGACGATTCTGCGCTGGCACCGCCAGCTGGTCCGCCGCCGCTGGACCCAGCCGCACCGCCCACCCGGCCGGCCCTCCACCCCAACGGAGATCCGCCAGCTGATCCTCCGCCTCGCCAAGGAGAACCCCCACTGGGGCTACCGCCGCATCCACGCCGAACTCATCCGACTCGTCCATCAGATCGGGGCCAGCACCGTCTGAACGATCCCGCGCGCCGCCCAGGTCGATCCCACACCCCGGCACACCAGCCCCACCTGGCGACAGTTCCTGCACACCCAAGCCCACGGGATACTGGCCTGCGACTTCTTCACCATCAGACACCGTCCTGCTGAGCAAGCTGTACGTCCTGTTCTTCCTCGAGCTGGACTCCGCCGGGTGCATTTCTCTGGTCACACGGCGTCACCTCCCGCTGTCTGCTGGGCGCACGAAAGATCCGGGTTAGAGCGGGTTACAGCACTTAAGTACCCGCATCAACGATTGTGTTCTAATGTATTGCGCTATCTATATGAATGAAGGGGAGCCCGCGCTCCTCCTTGGGTCGCATTGCCCTAAGATCACACTCCATGATCCTTTTTCTTGCTCGGGCGGGTCTGGTTTCCCGAATGGTGGTGGCGATGGTTGCCGGTATCCTCGCGGCGACTGTGGCGGTGGTGTCCGCGACTCCCGCCGGGGCCGTGGAGCCACTATTCCTGGGCTGGACGAGCCTGCTACCGCCGCTTCCCACCGCCTACGCTCCTGCTGACGCGGAGGAATGCGCCGCCGGAGATCCGGCCTGCGTGGACGCGACCATCGTCCAGATGCAGACCCGCTACGACGATCTCGTGGCGAGCTGTGACCACAACGCGGTGTTCGCTTTGACGTATCTGCGTACGACGGAGGAATACCGGCGGGTGGCCGCGGAACCCGGGTTCTTCGACGACGTCTCCTACGTCAACACCGAGGACGCCGTGTTCGCCGCCTACTACTTCCACGCCTACGACGCCTGGCAGGTCGGGCAGAGCGCCGCGGTGCCACGCGCCTGGGAGATCGCGTTCGACGCGGCGAAGCAGCGCCGGCTCGCCGGGGCCGGCAACCTGCTGCTCGGCATGAACGCGCACGTCAACCGCGACCTCCCCCTGGTGCTGGCGTCGCTGGGTCTGGTCGCGGCGGACGGGCGCAGCCGCAAGCCCGACCACGACCAGATCAACGTCATGCTCAACCGCGTCGTCGACCCGCTGCTGCATGAGGCGGCGGATCGGCTCGACCCCTCGATCGACAACATCGCGACCCCGCTGGGCCTGTCCTACACGGCGCTGATGCAGATCCTGGTCGTATGGCGCGAGTCCGCCTGGCGTAACGCCGAACGCCTGATGAACGCCCCGACCGTCGAGGCCCGGGCACGGATCGTGAACGAGATTGAGGCGGCTGCCGCGACGACCGCCGTGACACTGCGGACCCTCTACACCCGCCCCGGTCTGCTTCCTCTTGGCCAGGACCGCGACGAGTACTGCGCCTCCCGTGGCTAGCGCCCGGGAAGGCGGCAGCGCGGGCGCGGGGTACTGTTCCGACGACAGCAGATTATGACGGGTCGGCCGGATGGCTGAGGTCGACGCCGGCCGTCAGGGGCGTTCGTGGCTGCCCGAGCAGCGGCGGGCGCCCGGCGGGGGAATCCGCTGTCGCGATGGAGGGGGGCCGTCGATGACATCAGTATCAGGTGATGCCCGGCACGTCGGCGCGGGGAGCCGGGTTGGCGAACATGTCGGTGATGTTGAGGCCGCCGTGCTGCTCGATACGTTGAGCGAGGTGGTGTTCCGGACCGACGCGGAAGGCCGCTGGACGTATCTGAACCGGGCGTGGACGAGGCTGACCGGCTTCGAGATCGGCCCCAGTCTCGGTGCCCGGTTCCTGGACTACGTCCACCCCGACGAGTTGGAGTACACGGTCGCCCTGTTCATGGGGGTGGTCGCCGGTGGCGCCAACCACTGCCATCACGAGACCCGGTACCGCACCAGTGACGGCAGCTACCGTCGCGTGCAGATCAGGGCGAACGTGCTCCGGGACGGGGCCGGTGAGGTGATCGGTAACACCGGCACGATTCTGGATGTCACTGACTCCCGTCGTGGCAGCGAGACGATCGGTGAGCACGCCGCTCTGCTCGAGCTCGTCTCCTCGGACGCACCGGGCGGCGAGCTGCCCGTGGGGGTGGTCGTGTATGACGCTGATCTGCGGCTACGGCGAGGCTCACCGGTCGTTGATCGGCTGGCCGAAGCACCGCAGCGCATCGGTGACCCCCTCGCCCAGCTGATGGAACTGTTGGCGCCGGCCGTCCCGGGGCAACGCGCCCTGGGCGGTGAGTGGGGGCTGGTTGCGGTCGCGAAACGCACCAACCACGCCCAGGTCAGCGACCTCGACATCGCCGACCCCCGCCCCGGCCGGTCGCTGCGGGTGTCGGTGATCCCTTATCTGCGGGACGGGGAGGAGATGCTCGCGCTCGTCCTGGCCGACATAACCGACCTACGCCGCGCCGAACACCGTCAGGCAGGCCTCGCCCGGCTCGGCCACCGGGCCATCTCCAGCTCAGACACCGCCGCGCTGGTAAGCGAGGCCGCCGCGATGGTTGCCTCGACACTCAGCGTTGCCGGCTGCGAGCTGATCCACGTCGACCCGCGAGGCGGCGACGCAGTCGGCACGAGCCCGCTACTTGACCGGGTCCTGGCCGACGACCAGCCTGTAGTGATCGATAGCCCGGTCACCGAGCTGGCTCGTTCTCTGGCCGGACCCCCGCCAGATTCGCCGGATGTCGCCACCGTGCTCGCCACGCGTGTCGGCGGCGCAGGGTTACTGTTCGGTGTCCTCGCCGCCCACAGCACGACCCCACGTTGCTTTACCGACGACGAGGTCCAATTCGTCCAGGCGGTGGCCGATATCCTCACCGCAGCCCTCGAACGCGACCGCACCGACCACGAACTGCGCAGACTCTACCGGCGGGCGGAACACGGCAGAGCATGGCTGGCCGCAAGCGCGCACACCATCACCCAGGTCCTCGCCGCCGCCGAGCCGCGCGACGCCCTCGACCTGGTCGCAGCCACGGCGAGAACGATGGCGGGCACCGACATCGGGGTGGTTGCCGTGCCCGACGAGCACGGCAACCTGGTGATAACCACAGCCGACGTCGCTCCCGGCCTGCCGGCTGCGCCCGATTCCCTGCTCGGGCTGACCCTCGCACAGGGCGTGACCCCGGTGGCCGAGCAGCTCACGGCCGGTGGCACCGTCGTCCTCGACAGTCTCGACCTGCGTGGCAGCAGGATCTCCCCGGCGCCCGACATGCCTATCGCCACCGCACTGATCCTCCCGCTACGGATCACGCAGCGATCATCGGCCGTGCTCATCCTCGGAAACCACACGGACACAGCACACCTCCCCCTCCACGACGTCGAGCTGATCGAGGCGTTCACCCACGACGCCGCGCTCGCAGTCGAACTCGTCCAGACCCAACACGACCGGGCCCGCCTCGCCGTCTACCAGGACCGCGACCGCATCGCCCGCGACCTCCACGACCAGGTCATCCAACGCCTCTTCGCGATCGGCCTACACCTACAATCCCTGACCCGGGCCGCCGGTGACATCACCGCAGCCCGCCTCACCAGCGCCATCAACGCCCTCGACCACACCATCGACGACATCCGCCACACCATCTTCGACCTACACCCCACACAACCAGGCCCATAAAACCCGACCCAAACGGGGGTCCGCTGGTCCTGCACCGGCATCGGCCCCGCCGCCCTCGTCCTGGTCGGGCAGGACGGTCCACCCCATCGGATGCTCCCTGCGGGTCATGGGAGAGTCTGGGAGAAAACGCCAGTATCGTCCGTGTACGGGCACTGTCGGAGACTAGGGGGGATCGTGACTGAAAGCGACGATGCTGGCTGGGACTACCGCTCGGTAGCGCCGGACTGGGTGCCACCGGACGTCGACCTGAGAACCGACGTGGCGCACTCGGCGCGGGTCTACGACTACGTCCTGGGCGGCAAGGACAACTTCCCGGCCGACCGGGCGGCGGCTGGGGAGTTTGTCAAAAGTTTGCCGAACCTGTCCACGTCCATGCGGGCGAACCGAAGTTTCATGGTCAGGATGGCCCGTGTCCTGGCCGCGAAGCACGGTATCCGCCAGTTCCTGGACATCGGTACCGGGCTGCCGACCGCGCCGAACCTGCACGAGGTCGCCCAGAAGGTCGCGCCGGAATCGCGGATCGTCTACGTCGATAACGATCCCATAGTGTTGGTCCACGCGCGGGCCCTGCTCACCAGCACCCCCGAGGGGCGGACCGCCTATCTCGATGCCGACCTCCACAACCCAGAAGGGATCCTGGAGTCCGACCAGCTGCGGGAAACCCTCGACCTGAGCCAGCCCGTGGCGGTCAGTCTGATCGCGATCGTGCACTTCATCGCCGATGACACGGTCGTGCAAGACCTCATCGACCGGATCATGCGTCCGCTCCCGGCGGGCAGTGTCCTGGCGCTTTCCACCACTACCGCCGACAGCGCGCCCGAGGAAGTTCACGCCGGCGAGGCCGCGTACAAGGCCAACGGCATTCCGCTGATCGCGCGTGACAAAAGCACGGTGGAGCGTTTCTTCCACGGGATGGAACTCCTCGACCCCGGCGTCGTGCTCGTCCACCACTGGCATCCCGACGATGAGGCGGCTGCGCTGGACGACGCCCACGTGTACATGTACGGCGGAGTCGCCCGGAAACCGTAGGATGCGCGCTGTCAGCGTCAGCCTGGTGTCGCTGGTCATGACAGAGATCCCGGCTACTGGGCATGAGCGAGAAATGCACCGACGTGCCGTTTCCGACCGTGTGAGGCTCCAGAACCCCGATTTGGGCGGTGACCTGCGTGTTTGCCTACGGGCCGGGGTCCGTGTCGGGCAGGCTGGACGGTCATGGTGTGGTCGCTGCTCTACGCCCTGACACGCAACACTCTCGGACTGATGCTGCTCCGCGTGCGCGGCGACACCGCGAAAGACGTGGAGCTCCTCGTCCTGCGACATCAGGTGGCGGTGCTGCGCCGGCAGGTGAACCGGCCCGGTCCTGGAACCGGCGGACCGCGTCATCCTCGCAGCCCTGTCCCGGCTGCTACCCCGGTCCAGCTGGGGTTCGTTCTTCGTCACCCCAGCCACCGTGCTGCGCTGGCACCGTGACCTCCTCGCACGCCAATGGACCTACCCCCGCAAGACCCCCGGGCGGCCGCCGGTCCGCAGGGAGATCCGCGAACTGGTCCTACGCCTCGCGCAGGAGAACCCGACCTGGGGCCACCGCCGGATCCAGGGAGAACTGATCGGGCTGGGTTCCCCGGTCGGGGTCGCCACCGTCTGGCGGATCCTGCACCGCGCCGGCGTCGACCCCGCACCCCGCAGGTCCGACACCTCCTGGCGCACGTTCCTGTCCGCGCAGGCCTCCGGCCTGCTGCCCTGCGACTTCTTCACCGTGGACACCGCGTTCCTCCAACGGATCTACGTGTTCTTCGTCGTCGAACACGCCACCCGCCATGTCCACGCCCTCGGGGTCACGAAGCATCCGACCGCGGCGTGGGTCACCCAGCAGGCACGGAACCTGCTGGGTGATCTCGACGAGTGTGGCCACCGGTTCCGGTTCCTTCTCCGTGACCGCGATACGAAATTCACGGCTTCCGTCGACGCTGTCTTCGCCGGGGCCGGCATCGACGTGGTAAGCACACCCCCTCAAGCCCCGCAGGCGAACACGATCGCGGAACGCTGGGTCGGCACCGCCCGCCGGGAATGCACCGACAGGCTGCTGATCATCTCCGAACGGCACCTCACGTCGGTCCTCGACAGCTACGCGGAGCATTTCAACACCCACCGACCCCACCGCTCCCTCAGCCAGCACCCACCCGACTCGCCACCCGTGGTCACCCCGACGCCGGATTCCACCGTCCGTCGCACATGCATCCTCGACGGCATGATCAACGAATATCGCAACGCCGCCACTTGCGCGGAAGATCCTGTCAACCGCAAAAGACCAGCTCACAGGCCGAATCGGGTTTCTGGAGCCCCACAGGGACGCAGCGCCGGATCGGTGCTTTGTGCACCCCGGACGCTCCGGGGAAGGCGAGAAGTTCCTGGTTCTCAGCGGTACCTGTCAGGGCGACGTGCGCGTCAGAGCTTCTTCCCGAAACGGTAAAGAGCGCCGCTCTTGGTCGCGATAAACCGGGTCGGAGTGACGAAGAAGACCTCGAACGAGTCGCTTACCGCGCCGGCACCCGCTTTCAGGTTCTCGCAGCGGATCCCGTTGCTGACCTCAGGGATCGCCGTGTAGCCGCCGACCCAAAGCGTTCCGGCGTTCATGGCCTCCTGATGGAACTCCCACGGAGTGGGGTGGAAGCTACCGATAGCGCCGTTGTCATCAAACGCAGCGACCGACCACTTCGTGTTCGCAGGACTGAACGGCATGATGTAAGTTCTCCCCGCTTCTCGGCGCCCGTGTATCTCACGCGCGCATGGCGTTGACCGTGATTCCTGAGAGCTTCACCGGTGGCAGAAGGAAATTTCCGCTATCGCAGTGGGCTAGATTTCCGTGTCCAGGTTAGAGCTCTGTCGAGCTAGCCATGGACGAAGTCAAAAGATCGATGACTTTGCGAGTGGAACTTTCCCACCCCGCGCGGCGAACAGCCGATGCGACGTGGAAGCTTCTGTCGGATAGTTCGATTCTCTGCGATGGCCATCCCCCCAGAAGTCAGCCCACATGTTGCCCTCCCGACGGCCGCCGATGAGGGGTCATCAGCCGTCGATCCAAGCCTGGCAGGAACCAGGCCCGCATGGGGAGACTTCTCAAAAATTTGACACCTCGCAAATAACGCATCACCCGCCGCCAGCGCGCCTCGCCGCGCCCATCTAGGAGTGTGTCTCAGTAATGGTGACCTGCGGGGCTCCAGAACCCCGATTTGGGCGGTGACCTGCGTGTTTGCCTGCGGGGCGGGGCCCGTGTCGGGCTGTGGGTGCCAGAACTGGGCCATCGGCGCTGACCTGGGCTTTTAGGCGGCCCGTTCGCACTTGTTGATCAAGCCGTCGATGACGGGGCCGGTGTCCGAGTTCTGGCACCCCACACGCACGGGCCGGCGTGCACGAGTCGGTTCGGTTCGTCGAGGTCGAAGATCCCGAGATGGCGCGGACGGGACGGCGGGGAGAGACCCGCTGTCGCGTGTCGCCCCGGCCCTGGAACCCGTGTCGTCAGCCCTCCCACCTGGGAGGGCGACAGACGACACGACACGCGACAGCAGAGACAGCACGGCCGTTTTAGCCCGGCCTGGCCGGGCACCCCCGGTTTACCCGGCCAGCGGCCGGGTAGAGAGAGCTGGGCGCTGCCTGGCCACTCCCAGAGTGGCGACTGTGTGGCCGGCGGCGCCCGCCTCGACCGCCGGCCCCGCTGCCCCACCCCGGGACCGGCGGCCTAGGGCCTGTTCTGAGTCTGGATCACAATCGGGGTGTTCGTCCTTCGTGTGGGTGTTTCGGCTGGTAGCACAGTGGTATGACGCGTGGTGATCTGACCGATGGTGAATGGGAGTTGATCGAGCCGCACCTCCCGCTGGGGGCGTCCGGACCGATCCCTGACCTGCGCAGCTATTTCAACGCGGTGATGTGGAGGTTCCGTACCGGAAGCCCCTGGCGGGACGTGCCGAAC